>CAZFPW010000016.1:12331-23278 GCA_964520765.1 uncultured Novosphingobium sp. | reverse complement strand
AAGGCGCTACTTCCCGCGATAGTCGGCTTCGGAAAGCGGCTTCCAGATCGGCGAGCCGCGCGTGGCGCGGGCCGAGGGAATGACGCTGCCGTCGATGTCGGTGATCCCGTATTCCATCGCCAGCTCGGTCGTGACGAACTCGCCGCCAGACTTCCCCATGATCGCCGGATCGGCCGTCAGCGCCGCGACGACGCGGCCCGGATGCTCGACCGTGCTGCCGGTCATGCTGGTGATCGAGGTGGTCATCTTGTCGCCCATGTTGGCGAGGTTGTACCGCGCCTTCTCGGTCAGGGTCAGGCCCTGCCACAAGGTCAGCGAGGCGACGCCGTGCGGCTCCAGCTCGATCGCCATGTCGCGCGCCATGCGATCGACCGCCGACTTCGATGTGCCGAAGATCACGCCATAGGTGTAGGTGACCGCCGCAAAGCCCGAGATCGCGACGATCAGCCCCGATTTCTGCGGCACCATGATCTGGGCCGCATGCCAGGCCGCGACATAGTTCGAACGCACGCCGACATCCCACATCTCCAGGTTGGAAAGCGGCTTTTCCCAGAAGCCCTTGGGTTCCAGCAGGTCGTCCGACAGAGTGAAGGCGTTGTTGACGAGGATGTCGAGCCGCCCCGGCTCCGCCTTCACCCGCTCGAACAGCGCGGCGACCTGCGCGTCGTCGCCATGGTCGCAGGCGACGGCCACGCCGCTGCCGCCGCTTTCCCGCCCGCGCTCGGTGCATTCGGCCGCGGTCTCGCCCACCGTGCCCGGAAGATAGTAGGTGCCGGGATCGACCGTGCGCCCGGTGACGTAGACGGTCGCCCCCTGCTCGGCCAGCACCAGGGCGATGCCCCGCCCGATGCCCCGGCTCGCGCCCGTCACCACCGCAACCTTGCCCGTCAGCGCGCCCATCCGGATTCCTTTCGTCATGTCCCGCCAAGAGGGTCCATCACGGTCGCGACGAGGGCGCCGGACGCGTGACGATCCACCAGGCGCATCCAGCCATAGCGATCGCCACGACCAAGCCAAGGGCCGGGTGCGGATGGGCCGTCAGGTAGAACAGGATATAGCCGACCGTGATCCCGCAACAGGCGGCGATCTTGCCGGAACGCGGGATCGCGCCTTCCTCGCGCCAGGCCAGGATCGCTGGGCCGAAACGGGGATGTGCCAGCAGCCGCGCCTCCAGCCGCTTCGAACCGCGCGCGAAGCAGCTTGCCGCCAGGATCAGGAAGATCGTCGTCGGCATCAGCGGCAGGAAGGCCCCGATGATGCCGAGGGCCACGAAACCCGCGCCGATCGCGATCCAGGTGGCGCGCGCCAGATGGCCGCGCTGCGGCTTCGGCTCAGTCAAGGCGGCGCCCGCTCCGGTCCTGAGCGCGGAATGGCGCGGGGTATGCGATCATGCGTGCGTCCTTACCGGATCACACTGCTGCATTTGATTGCCATTCGCAATGGGGCCGCGGCCGATCGCCCCTCAGCTCACCACCACCCGGACGCGGCCGAGGTTCGGCACCCTGGCGAAGGACGTCTGCCGATCGCCCTGCCGCTGCGAATAGGCACGCAGCGCGGGGAAATAGATGCCCGGCTTGTCGAACGCGTGGCGCCGGCTCACCCGGACGAGCGACCTGGGATCGATCGGCTCCTCGATGGTGAAGCGGACCTGGCTGTTCTTCGGCTCCCCGACGAACCCGAACGAACTGCCGCCCTCGGGCTCCGGTCCGGCGGCGAAGTCCCACTGCGCCGCCACGATCGAGCCCGCGCCCGGCGGGGTTTCGAGAACGGCGGTGAACTCCACTGGCTCACCCACCTTGACCCTGGCGCTCGCGCCGCCGTTGGCCAGCAGCGTGACCACCGGCTGGATGCCCTTGCGCTCGGCCGCCGTGGCCGGGACCGAGACCTGGCCGTCCGTGACCGTGTAGGCCGTCTCCGGCGGCGGCGCGACGCCGCGCTCGACCCAGGCGGCGAGATCGCGCAGCGCCTGCTGCAAGGCGCCCTGATAGGGGATGGTCCGGGTCGGATCGGGCAAGGGCCCGTGGGTGGCATGATCGACGAAGTAGAGGCGATAGTTGTCGCCGAAGCGCAGGCCGAGGTTCTCCTTCACCTTGGTGCGATACCAGTCGGCGTACCAGGGGTGCGCGTCCCAATCGAGCAGGTTCTCGATGACGATCATCTTGCCGAAATACCGGCCGTTGGGGATCGTCGGCGTGGCCCCGGCCATCAGTTCGTGCGCGATCAGCTTGGGCCGCTGCGGATAGATCGGGGTGCCGTCCGCCTTTCGCAGGAAGTTGTTGACGTAATAGTCGGGCGTCAGCAGCGCGTGGCGATAGTACGTCTCATAAGCGAGGATGTTCGAGTTATCGATCTGGACGGTATCGCCCGCCTTGATCTTACCGGTGATGGCCAGCAGGTTGCCGCCCGCCGGGCTGAATTGCAGGGTGGCGATATTGCCCTTCAGCCCGCCCAGGACGAGCCATTGCCCCGCGCTCTCGCCCGAGATCACGTTGATGTTGGCCATGTCCAGGAAACTGCCCGCCGGGGGCACGGATTCCAGCTCCAGCGCCACGGGCAGCGGCGCGCCCTGCTCGGTCTCGAAGGCGCGCCAGGCGATGTCGGGATCGGCGCGGTTGCTCATGCCGGGGCCGGGCAACCCAGCCGATGCGGCCTCGTTCGACATGACGACGCGCTTCACCCGCGCGCGGTGCTGGACACGGACCCCGGCGAAAGCTTCCGGGGAATCGTGGCCGAGATAGCCCGGCGTCTTCCAGAAGGTGTCGAAATAGTCGGGGTCGAGCGTCTGGATGCCCTGGAACACGACCGCCAGCGGGCCGATCCCCATCGTCTGGTTGAAGATCCAGGTCCGCTGCGGAAAGCCGAGCTTTGTCGCCTCCTCCAGCACGTTGCGCTCCAGCGGATCGAGCGTCGCATAGGGATCGCCGCTGCCGCCCGGCTCCAGCGCATCGGCGATCGCGGGAATCCTGTGCTTGAGGATGCGTTGCGCCCGCGCGCGGGCCGCATAGCTGTTGGGCCAGGCCTGGAGGTTGCCGTGGATGAAGGGGACCACGCCGTCCCAGGCGTGAGTGTTCTCCGCTCCGCTGAGCGTGCGATAGCCCCCGCCGCTGCCGCCGAAGGCATAGCCGTAGGTGCGGTGCGCCCCGTACATCTCGCCCGCGACCTGGCGGGCGTACATCGCCACCGCCGCGCTGGCGCGATAGCCGCCGATGGTGGGATCGCCGCCGCCCGCGTGCTGCGCCACCAGGGCCAGGCCGCCCTGGTTCGAGACGACCGCCGCCGCGCCGCTATCGGCCGCGAAGCCGATCAGGTTGTTGTCGAAGACCGCCAGCGCCTGCTCCTCCGACACGACCACCGGGGTCAGGTATTGGAAGAAGCGGCCCTGGTACTGGGCCTTGGTCGGAAACTGCATGATAAAGCGCAGATCGGTGCCCTTGAAGCCGCCGTGGACGTAGCGGTGGCGGACCGGCGCATCGCGCCATTCGTCGATGTCGATGTAGGGCTCCGTGTACAGCGGGTCGCTGTAGGTCGGCAGCGGCGCCACAGGCGCTGCGGCCAGCGCCTCGGCCGAAGCCTCCACCGCCAGGACCGCGCCCAGCGCCGCGCTCGAACGGAAGAACGTGCGTCGATTGACCTTCATCCGGCCTCTCCTCTCCAATTTTTGTTTTCTTATGAAAGTTCCGCGCGACGACCGGAGTCGCCGCGCGGAGGGTAGTGCAATCAGGTCGGGATCAGAACTTCTTCGTCACCCCCAGCTGGACGATCCGGCCGATCGTGAAGGCATGGCCACCCTGGGTGTCGTAACCCGGGGCCGACAGCAGCGAGCTGCGATAGACCGGCGGGTCGTTGTTGAAGAGGTTCTGGACGTTGAGCGTCAGGTCCATGTCCTTGCCGAACACCTGCTCCGGCACCGTGTAGCGGAAGAACAGGTTGATCGAGTTGAACGAATCGACGCTGGTCTGGCCGTAGGCCTGCGGCGGAGCGCCCGGCCCGAGGGCGAAGCCGCCGGTGTGGTTCCAGATGATCTGGCCGCGCAGGTTGCCCACGGTCGCGCCGAGGGTCGCCTGGAAGGTCAGGCTCGGCTCGAACTCGAGATCGTCCACCAGGGCCGCGGTCGGGTTCGAACGCGAGCGCTGATCGATGCGCCAGTTACCCGCGAAGCCGGCGTCGATGGAGCCGAAGCCGGTCTGCATCACGTAGTTCGCCGCGAAGTCCAGACCGCTGATCCGCGTCGTGCCCAGGTTGCGCCCACGGGTATCGAGCACCACCAGGATCGGCGAGGTCTGGCCGCCCACCGAAATCTCCGCCTGCGAGGTGGAGTTCGGATTCAGGACGGTGAACGAGATGTTCGCCGGATCGAACTGGGTCAGGTAGTTGGCGAGCCACTGCCCCGAGGGACGCGTCTCGTAGAGGTCCTGGAAACCGCTGTAGAACGAGGTCAGGTCGGCGCCCGAAACCGGCCGGCCGATCGTGCCCTTGAGGTTGATGCGGTAATAGGTCGCGCTCAGCCTCAGGCCTTCGATGAAGGGCGGCTTGATCTCCGCGCCGATCGACCAGTTGGTCGCCCGCTGCGGCTGGATGCCCGGAGCCGTGCCGGCCACGAACAGGCCGAGTTCATCCGTCGCGGGCGTGACGCCCGGAGGCGGCTGGAGGAAGGCGGCCGGAACCGGCGAGACGCTGGAGGCGAAGACATTGAGCTGGTCGACCGGGCTCGGCGCGGTGAACGACTTGCCCCAGTTGCCGCGCAGGGCGAACCATTCGACCGGGCGATAGGTCAGGCCGACCTTCGGATTGAAGGTGCTGCCGAAGTCGCTGTACTTGTCGTAGCGGGCCGATCCCGACAGGGTCAGCTCGTAGACGCCCGGAGAGGCGTTCTGGCCGCTGACCAGCGGCACCTGCAGTTCGCCGAAGACCGAATCCACCTTCTGGGTGTAACGCCTCGGCGCCTGGAGCACGAAGGTCGTCGCGTTCGTGGTCTGCGACTGGAAGTTGTCGTGCATGTGCTCGTAGCCGGCAGCCACGCGCACCGATCCGCCCGGCAGCTCGAACAGCGGACCGTCGATGATCGCACGATAGTCGTACAGCTCGTTGCGGGCGGTCACCCGGCTGTACTGCAGCAGCGAGGCTGCAACCGTGGGGCTCGTCGCTCCGACGTCATAGGGGTTGAGCGTGCCGTTGGCGATCGCGGCCGCCTGGGCGGCATCGCTGATCGTGGCGTTGCGGGTCGAGGTGACGGCGCGGCCATAGCTGAACAGCGTGCGGAGCTGCCAGCCGCTGCCCAGGTCGAACGTGAACGAGGGGACCACGCTCCAGCTCGTCAGGTTGGTTTCCTGCGTGTTGGAACGCGCGCCGAACAGCGGGCCGTAGTTGAACAGCACCCGCGTATCCGCGCCGGCGTTCGCGCCGCCCGGATCGCGATAGTTGGGATCGCCCAGCCCCAGCCTCACGTCGCCGTTGCCGCCGCCCAGGGTGCCGCTGCCCAGCGTGCCGCCGTTGCCCATGATCTCGCGGCGCGCCCACATCGCGGTCACGTCGAAGCGGACGGAATCGTTGAGGTCCTGCGTGAAGCGGCCGAAGGCCGTGTGCAGGGTGTTCTTGGGATAGATGCCCAGGTCGTCCGACAGGTCGCAGCCGACCGGACCGCCCGCGATGATGCCGGCGCCCGACGGAACGTAGCTCACCCCGTTGGAGGTCACGTTCGGAACGGCGCAGTTCAGACCCGCCGGCTGGCCGGTGTTATAGTTGGTCTGCTGCACGAAATCGCGGTCGGCGCCGAAGATTTGGTTATGATAGGCATAGCCGTAGGACAGGTAGAGCCCGCCGCTGCCCCAGTCCTTGCCGGCCAGGACGCTGCCGTCGAACGCGCGGTAGTCCTCGCCGAAGCCGCCGCGAGCGCTGACCTGCACGCCGTCGAACTTGCGGCGGGTGATGAAGTTGAGCACGCCGCCCAGCGCGTCCGAGCCGTAGACGGCCGAGCCGCCGTCGGTCAGCGCCTCGACCCGCTCGATCACGCCCGGCGCGATGATGTCGGGGTCGACCGCGACCTGGGCCGTGCCGGCGCCGACCACGCGGTGGCCGTCGAGCAGCACCAGGGTCTGCGCGCCGCCGCTGGTGTTGGAGCCGGGCAGGTTGCGCAGGTTCGGGCGGCTGATCGGGTTGCTGGAGTTCGCCCCCGCGACCGCCGAGACGCCCGAGGGCATCTGGTTGAAGAAGTTGCCGACCTGCGGCAGGCTCTGGAGAATCTGGTTGGTCGTCGTGCCGCCCGAAGCCGCGATCTGCTCGGTCGTGACGCCGATCACGTTGTTGCCCGCCGGCGCGATCCCACGGATCAGCGTGCCGGTGACGGTGATGATGTCGCCGTCCGCCTCGTCACTGGCGAAATCGGACTCCTGCGCCTGGTCGGGCGCCTCGGCCGCGGACTGCGCAAGGGCCGCGCCGGGCAGCATGACCCAGGTGGCCATGCCAACGAAAAGCGCGCGCTTGATGCTGTGACTCATGTTTCCTCCGATTGCGTCGGCGCCGGCACCAGGCGCGCCCGGAGGCGCAAGCGGCAGGCAGCCGATCCTCGTTATCTTGCCGGTCTCGATACCGGCGAAGCGCGCGATAACAGTGAGTTGCTTTACAGCAAGTGTTTTAATGTATCAGGCGTTTTAACGCCATTTGGTGTTGCGGCGGTGCACCACACCCCATCGCGAGAGGCTGATCGGCCTGCCCCAAGGGGCGGGCGACAGATGCTGCAAGGAAAACGGAATG
This sequence comes from uncultured Novosphingobium sp., assembly GCA_964520765.1. Taxonomy (GTDB): domain Bacteria; phylum Pseudomonadota; class Alphaproteobacteria; order Sphingomonadales; family Sphingomonadaceae; genus Novosphingobium. The sequence goes on along the minus strand of CAZFPW010000016.1, from coordinate 16,528 downwards.
GTCCGCTCGGAGGGTGCGGACGACGCACCCAGGCTTATCAGGCAGCGAATTGCCGGGGGTGCTGCGTCCGCAGGTCGGTCACCACCCTGGGCCAATCCTCGATCCCCCAATCATCGGGGGAAGCGACCGCGATAATGCTGTCGTTGACCAGGCTGTCCTCGATCGCGACGACTTCGGGCTTCACGAACTCCCGTTCGCGGGTGGCGTAGAAGGCCAGGACGCGCGGGCGGGACGAGCGACGCTTGTTCTCCAGCACCACGGCCAGGCGGTTGCTGCGCAGTTGCACCAGCATGCCCGGCGGGAAGACGGCGATGCTTTGCATGAAGGTGAACAGCAGATCGCGGTCGAAATGCCCCTGCCAGCTCCACATCGCCGAAACCGCCTCCAGCGGCGTGCAGGCGTTCTTGTAGACCCGCTCCGAGGTCAGCGCGTCATAGACGTCGCAGATCGCGCCGAGCCGCGCGACGGTGGAGATGTCGTCGGCCGGCAGGCCGAAGGGATAGCCCGTGCCGTCCATCTTTTCATGGTGGTGCCGGCAGACGTCCAGCGCCATTTCCGGCATGTTCGGGGATTGCCGGAGTATCCGATAGCCCTGCTCGGGATGGTCCTTCATCGCGACGAACTCGTCACGGGTCAGCTTGCCCGCCTTGTTCAGGATGTCGTCCGAGATCGCCATCTTGCCGAGGTCGTGCAGCAGCCCGGCCAGCCCATAGTCCCGCGTCTCGGAGAAGCCGCGCCCCAGGTGCCGCGCGACGTTGACCATCAGCGTGCAGACGGCGACCGAATGCATGTAGGTATATTCGTTCTTCTTCTTGAGGCGGAGCACCTCCAGCAGGGTGCGCGGGCTGCGGTCGATGCTGTCGAGGACATCGTCGACGATCCCCGTCACCTCCTCCATCCGCACCGCCCGGCCCAGGCGCACGTCGGCAAAGGCCGCGCGCAGAATCTGGGTCGAGCGCGCGAGGAGCGCCTTGGCGCGCTGCCGCTCGAACCGCTCGCGCGTCCGCTCGTCATCGTCCCATCGCGGTTGCGCCGGAAGCGCCGGCTTCCGGCGAACCGGCGCGGAGGGGGGACGCGGCGCTTCCACGCCGTCCGGCGGCCGCCCCAGCCCTATGCCGAGGCTTTCGTCGATGATGACGTAGGGCACGCCGGATTCGCGCACCTTCGCGACCTGATCGGGGGTCTTGAGCACGAAGCGGGCGCGCCAGAACGGATGATCGAACCACGAGCCGCCGAAGCCGCGAACATACATGCCGAGCCGGGCATCCTCCGGACGAATTTGCCGATGCATCTAAAGGCCCCCGCCGCCCTTTCTCTCGCTCCGAGAGCCGGTCTTAGGCCAAGGCGATTAAAAAAGGTTGAGCGCGCCGAACTCCCCGCGCGTCACCCGCCTGGGGCCGACCCCGCCAGGGCAAGCTGGATCATGTCGATCACCCGGTCGGCGAAGGCGATGACCTCTTCGTCGCTCACCTCGCGGTCGGAGGCCTCGATGCGGTGCCAGCCCGAGATGGCGAAGAGGAAGACCCTGGCGTGGAAATCCCAGTCGGCCGCCGTCCCGCCCGCGACCTTGGCCATGTCGGCGGCGAGGAAGCGCAGGTAGCGCCTGGTCCCGATCTCCTCCCAGTGCCGGGCGACGTTGGGCAGGGTCGGCGTCGCCGCGTCCAGCAGGCGGGCGATCCGCTTGTATTCGGGCCAGCCGAAAACCTCGATCAAGGTCCGCGCATGGTGGCGCAGGCGGGGGACCAGATCGTCGGGCAGCAGGTGGTCCTGCTCCCCCGCCCGCCGCGACCACGAGGTGAGCTGATCGTCCAGGATGGCCCGGAACAGCAGCTCCTTGTTCTCGTAGCGGGCGTAGAGCGTGCCCTTGGAAACGCCGGCCTTGAGCGCGACGGCGTCCATGCTCGCCGCCTCGAAGCCGAGGTCGAGGAACAGGGCCAGCGCCGCCTCGCGGATCGCGGCGTCGATCGCGGCCACCCGGTCCGGCGAAGGCCGGCCGCGCCGCCCCGAACCAGCCGTGCGGCGGTTCGGGGTCCTGGCGCGGTTCGCCGCCTCCGCCATTCCGTTCGCTCCCTAGATCGTGCCCGCCTTGAGGAACTCGGCGGCGTGGTGGGCGGCCCGCGCGCTGAGCGCCATGTACGTCAACGAGGGATTCTGGCAACCGCTGGAAGCCATCGCCGAGCCATCGGTGATGAACAGGTTCTTCACGTCATGGGCCTGGTTGTACTTGTTGAGCACCGATTTCTTCGGGTCCTTGCCCATGCAGGCGGTGCCCATCTCGTGGATGCCGAGGCCCGGCGTGCCGGGGGTTTCGGCCACCGACATGATCATGCCGCCGGCGGCCTGGACCATCGCCTTGCCGTCCTCGATGATCTGCTTGGCCATCTTGTGCTCGTTCTCGCCGATCGCGCAATCGATGTGGACGATCGGGATGCCCCACTTGTCGGTGCGGGTCTTGTTGAGCGTGACGCGGTTCTCCGGGTTGGGGAGCATTTCCCCGAAGCCGGAAATGTAGATGAACCACGGGCCGATCTTGCGGGTCCGGTCCTTGAGCGCCTCGCCGATGCCCGGCATCCCCAGCGCCGCGTTGCGCCAGCCCATGCGCGAGACCCCGCCCTGGTAGCCATAGCCGCGGATGAAGCCTTCGCCCGGCTCGGTGAAGTTGCGGAAGCGCGGGATATAGAGCCCGGTCGGACGGCGCCCGCGGTAGTAGGTGTCCGGGCCGTTGGGCAGCATGCCGGCGATGCTCAGCGCATAGAGGTGATCCATCAGGTTGCGCCCGACCATGTCGGAGGAGTTCGCCAGCCCGTTGGGCATGGCGTCCGACTTGGAGTTCAGCAGGATCTGCGTGGTGCCGATGGCCGAGGCGCAGCCGAAGATCACCTTCGCCTCGTAGGTGCGGTGCTCCTTGGTGTTGGCGTCGATCACCCGCACGCCCGTCGCCTTGCCGCTCGCGGGATCGTAGACGATCGAATGGACGATCGCATCGGTGACGATCGTCAGGTTGCCCGTGCGCTCGGCCGCGGGTAGCGACGAGCTGAGGCTGGAATGGTACGCGCCATAGGTGCAGCCCCGTTCGCAGAACGAGCGGTTCTGGCACGAGGTACGGCCCAGCTCCTCATGCTGCGGCTGCGCCTTGGACAGGTTGGCGACGCGGCCGGAGATCACCTTGCGCCCGGGGAACTTGGCCTCGACCGCCTGCTTGAAGATTTTCTCGCCGTCGTTCAGCCCGAACTCGGGCAGGAACTCGCCGTCCGGCAACTGCGGCAGGCCTTCCTTCGATCCGGCGACGCCGATGAACCTTTCGATATGGTCGTACCACGGCGCGATGTCCTCATAGCGGATCGGCCAGTCGGCGCCGTGGCCGTCCTTGGCGTTCGCCTCGAAGTCCATCGGGCTCAGGCGGTAGGACTGGCGGCCCCACATGATCGAGCGGCCGCCCAGGTGATAGCCGCGAATCCAGTGGAACGGCTTGTCCTCCGGCGTGGTGTAGGGATGCTCGCTGTCCTTCACCCAGTACTGCTTGGTCGTCTCGTTGACCGCATAGCAGTTGCGCTGGATCGGGTAGTCGCGCGCCAGCTCCTCTTCCGGGATCATGTTGGCGTTGGGGATGTCCCAGGGCTGCATCCAGTCGGTATAGGACGCGCCGTGGTCCAGCTTGCGGCCGCGTTCCAGGATCAGGGTCTTGAGGCCGCGCTCGCACAGTTCCTTGGCGGCGATGCCGCCGCTCATGCCCGAGCCGATGACGATTGCATCAAACATGGTTCTTGTCTCCGCTCAGAGGCCGCCGACGCCGCCCCAGGGGCGGGTGGCCGGAGTGATGGGGATGGAAGGCAGCCACTCGCCGGGCGAGTGCTCGTAGGCGAGGTCGTGGGTCAGCGCGACCTCGGAATAGTAGAACAGGACGACGACCAGTTCCTTGAGCTTGCCATAGCCGGGATTGATGAAGCGCGGGCTCATCCGGTCGGCGAAGGTCTGGACCGTGTCCTGCTTGGGCTTGCCGGTCTTCGGATCGATCGCCGGCGGCGGCTTCGGCGCGGCCTTGAGCGCGGCGGCGTCGTGCGGGGCCAGGACGGCGGCGCGCTCGGCCGGGGTCAGGGCGACGAAGCCGCGCTGGTGCTTCTCGCGCGCCAGGCGGTCCAGCTCGTCCAGCGCGCCGACGATCTCGGCCTTGTGCTGGGGCGAGGCCCAGGTGCCGAG
>CAZFPW010000016.1:1416-12231 GCA_964520765.1 uncultured Novosphingobium sp. | reverse complement strand
GCCGGTCTCCCGTCGATTTGTTCTTGCTGGTGATCCATAAATGTCCATGATAGCGCTCACAACCCAAAACGGACGAAGCTGTTCGATTATTCGCCGCAGCAGCCCTTGGAGAGGACGAAAGATGACGCCTGAACTCAGCCGCCGCGCCCTGCTGGGCGGCCTTGCCGCAACCGGAGCCTTCGCCATGACCCAGGGAACCGCCCTGGCCGCGCCGCGCAAGACCTTCTTCGAGCGCGTCGGCCTGCCGATCGGCCTGCAGACCTATACCCTGGGCGAAGAGGCCGGGCGCGACATCGACGCGACCTTCGCCCAGGTGGCGGCCATCGGCTATCGCGAGATCGAGTTGCCCAACCTCTACGGCCGCAAGGCGGCCGAGGTCCGCGCCGCGGCGGACAAGGCGGGCCTCACAATCGGCAGCGTGCATATCCCGGCCCAGGGCACCGGCGGGCTGTCGCTCGGCGGCGCGCCGGCCGAGGTGGCGGAGACGATCGCCGCGCTGGGGGCGAACCGCGCGGTCGTGCCGATCGCGCCGTTCCCCGCCGATTTCCGTCCGCAGCCGGGCGAGACCATGCAGGCGACCATCGGCCGCTCCTTCGCCGCGGCGGGCGCCGACCACTGGCGCCGGGCGGCCGCCACCCTCAACGCCAGCGGGGCCGCGCTGAAGCAGCACGGCATCGCGCTCGGCTATCACAACCACAACATCGAGTTCGCGCCGATCGGGAACACCACGGGCTGGGACATCCTGGTGCGCGAGACCGATCCCGCGCTGGTCCACTTCGAGATCGACGTGGGCTGGATCGCGACGGCCGGGCTCGATCCCGCGCGCTTCCTGCGCCGCCATCGCGGCCGGGTGCAGGAACTCCACGTCAAGGACGTCGCCGCCGGCAACACGACCAACTTCGCCCTGTCGATGAAGCCGGCCGAGGTCGGCTCGGGCACGCTCGACTGGGCGAAGATCCTGCCCGCGGCCCATGCCGCCGGGGTGCGGCACTTCTACGTCGAGCAGGAGCCGCCCTTCACCATTCCGCGCATCGAGGCGGCACGCAAGTCCTACGATTTCCTGGTGCGCCTCCACGCCTAGGCCGCGTCCCAGCAGCGGCGGATGAGGTCGTGCCCTTCGGTATAGACCTCTTCCTCGCTGGCGAAGAAATCGCGCCACACGCGGGTCGCGGCGGCCAGGTCGGGCACGCCGCGGCCGAAGGCCTCGATGGTCAGCCAGTCGTCGTAGCCGAGCGCCTTGAGCGCGGCGATGGTTTCGCGGATCTTGGCATGGCCGCGCCCCGGCGTCCCCCGGTCGTTCTCGGAGATATGGACGTGGGCGAGGTTGCCCGAGGCGTGCAGCGCGTGGAGCGCGGCGATCGGGTCCTTCTCCTCGATATGGGCGTGGAAGGTGTCGTAGAGCACGCCGACGCCGCCCTCCCCGACCCGCTCGGCATAGGCGATCACCTGGTCGCAGGTGTTGAGCAGGTGCGCCTCGAAGCGGTTGAGCGGTTCGAGGCCCGAGGTGATCCCCGCCTCGCGCATCAAGGGCAAAATCTGGCGGTGGACCCCGGCGCAGCGGTCCAGCTCGGCCTCGCTCGGCTTCTCGCCGGTGAAGACGCCCAGCGGCTGGAACCACGGCCCGGCGATCACCTGCCCGCCGAGCGTGGCGGTGCAGTCGATCACCCGGCGCAGGTGGTCGACCGCGCCCTGCCGCGCCGCCGCATCGGGCGAGATCGGGCTGTGCGCCTCGTCCGGCATGATCGCGACGACCGTGCGCTCCAGCCCGATGTCGTCGAGCACGCCGGCCAGCCAGCGATAGTGCCCCGCGTCGCTCGTATCGAAGACCGGCACCTCGACCCCGTCGAAGCCCGTCTCCTTGAGGGCCCGCAGGATCGGCACGTGCTCTTGCGTCACGTGGCCGGTCCACAGCAGCAGGTTCATCCCGATCTTCATCTGCGTCAGCCTTTCTTGCGCCGCTCGAACAGCCAGACCGCGCCGAACACGACGAACAGCACGGCCGGCACGATGGCGATCACCTGGAACGATTGCTCGGCCGCGAAGGCGAGCACGCGGGACAGCTCCGGCCCCGGCTGGAGCGCGGCGAAGGCGGCGTCGCCGCCGGCCGCCTGGAGCTTCGCCCGGTCATAGATCGCGCCGATCTGCGGCAGGACGAAATAGATCGCCAGGGCGCCCGCGAAGCCGACGATGCCGATCGACCACGATCCCCCGCGCGGATAGCGGCGGGCCGAGGCGGCCAGCATGGTCGGCCACATGAAGCAGACCCCGAAGGCCCAGAGCGTCGCCGCGACCAGCGCCGTCAGCGGCGAGGAGGCGATGGAAAGGCCGTAAAGCCCGATCGCCGCCGGGATCGTGCAGAACCACAGCAGGCCCATGTCGGAGAAGCGCCGTTCGAGCGGCCCGGCGAAGTGCCGCATCACGAACATGATGGCCGAGACATAGACCAGCACCAGGATGCCCGGCATCCCCGCCGTCTGGGTCAGCGCGACGTCCACCCACGATCCCGGCGCCAGCTCGGCCGAGGCGGTGAGGAACATGATCGCCGGGAAGATCCAGAAGGCCGGGCGCTTGAACGGCTCGGCCAGCATCTCCTTGAAGGGGACGCCCATCGCCGTGCTCTCGGTCTTGGGGAAGTCCTGGGTCAGCGCCCAGGCCCCGCAGACCAGCGCCGGCACCGGGATCAGCGCGACCACCGCCTGCCAGCCCAGCTCGAGCTGCTGGAACACCAGGAGCGAGGCCAGGCCGCCGATCACGATGCCCGCCGGCCACCAGGCATGAAGCTGGTTGAGCCGGTGGGTCTTGTCGTCGGGATAGAGCGCGGCCGTGACCGGGTTGACCGAGGCTTCCATCGCCCCCCAGGCCAGCCCGCAGACGACCATGCCGAAGGTCAGCATGCCATAGACCGCATCGATCCCGCCCATGGAGGGCGACAGCAGGATCAGCAGCGGCCCGACGATGAAGCAGGCGCAGGAGAACAGGACGACCCGCTTCGCCCCGATCATGTCGAGCAGCGGCGAGATCACCAGCAGGCTGAGCGCGAAGCCCAGGAAGGCGTTGCCGAGCGCCGAGGCGATCATCTCGCCCGAATGGAGCGGCGCCGGCCCGTCGAGCAGCGCCGCCTTGATCGCGCCGGACGCCCCGGTGCGGATCGAGAACGACAGCGCCGCGGTGAAGACCAGCAGCATGCAGATCCAGAACAGGCTTTTGCGGTTGTAAGCGTCTTGCCCCATCGTTCTCCCCTCCTCTTACTATTCGTCACCCCCGCGAAGGCGGGGGTCCATCTTCAAGCATCGCGCCAGGTGCGGCCGCAGGAGATGGATTCCCGCCTGCGCGGGAATGACGCGATTGGTCTTCACTTGGCGCCGATCCCCAGCACCTCGTCGAGCAGGGCCTTGTCGGCGCCGGTCCCGGCGAAGTCGTCGAAGGCCTTGTCGGCCTTGCGGATCATGTGGCGGGCGATGAACGGCGCGCCCTCGGCCGCGCCCTGCTCGGGATGCTTCAGCGCGCACTCCCATTCGAGCACGGCCCAGCCGGCGTAACCGTATTGCGTCAGCTTGGAGAAGATCGCGGAAAAGTCGATCTGCCCGTCGCCCAGCGAGCGGAACCGGCCCGGCCGCTCGACCCAGCCGGAATAGGAGCCATAGACCCCGGCGCGCCCGGTCGGGCGGAACTCGGCGTCCTTCACGTGGAAGGCCTTGATCCGCTCATGGTAGATGTCGATGAACGCCAGATAGTCCATCTGCTGCAGCACCATGTGCGACGGATCGTAGAGGATGTTGGCGCGCGGATGCTGGTCCACGGCGTCGAGGAACCGCTCGAAGGTCACGCCGTCGTGCAGGTCCTCGCCCGGATGCAGTTCATAGCAGGCGTCCACGCCGTTCTCATCGAAGGCGTCGAGGATCGGCTTCCAGCGCCGGCCCAGCTCGGCGAAGCCTTCCTCGACCAGGCCGGCCGGGCGCTGCGGCCAGGGATAGACCATGTGCCACATCAGCGCCCCGGAAAAGGTCGCATGGGCGGTGCAGCCGAAGCGGCGGCTGGCCCTGGCGGCAAGGTTCATCTGCTCCACCGCCCATTCCGTCCGCGCCGCGACGTTGCCGTGGACCTGGGTGGGCGCGAAGCCGTCGAACAGCTTGTCATAGGCCGGATGGCTGGCGACGAGCTGGCCCTGAAGGTGGGTCGACAGCTCCGTCACCTCCACGCCGTTGGCGGCGCAGATGCCCTTGACCTCGTCGACGTAATCCTGGCTCTCGGCCGCCTTCTCCAGGTCGAACAGCCGCCCGTCCCAGGTCGGGATCTGGACGCCCTTGTAACCGAGCCCGCCCATATATCTGGTGATCGCGTCGAGCGAGTTGAACGGCGCCTCGTCACCGGCGAACTGGGCGAGGAAGATTGCCGGACCCTTCATGTCCTGTCCTTTCTACAGATCGACCCAGACCGCGCCCCGGCGGCTGGATTCAAGGCTGGCCTCGATGAACCGCATCCCCGCGAGGGTGTCTTCCATCGTCGCATAGCCGGGCTCGTCGGCGGGCGCGGGCGCGCCGCGCAGCTGCTCGCCAAAGGCGCGATAGATATTGGCGAAGGCTTCCAGATAGCCCTCCGGGTGGCCGCCCGGCGTGCGCTGGATCGCCAGGATGTCGCCCGCCAGATAGGCGCGGTTGGCCCCGGCGTGCCAGATCTCGGTGGGCTTGTCGCGATAGCCGACACGCAGGGTGTTCGGCTCCTCCTGCCGCCAATGCAGCCCGGCCTCGTCGCAATAGACCGAGATGGCGAGGTCGTTGATGTCGCCCACGCAGACCTGGCTCGCGGTCAGGGTGCCTTTGCCCCCGCCCGAAAGGCGGAACAGGGCCGCGCCGTCATCGTCGATGGAGCGGCCGGGCAGCATGGTCAGTTCGGCGCAGATCGCGGCGATCCGCTCCCCGGTGATGAACTCGGCCAGGTTCGCGGCATGGGTGCCGATGTCGCCAAAGGCCCCGGCGTCGCCCGACTGCTGGGGATCGACGCGCCAGGCGGCCTGCTTGTTGCCTTCGAGGTCGGCGGCGCGGCTCAGCCAGTCCTGGGTATATTTCACCGCGACGCGGCGGACCTTGCCGAACTGGCCGCTCGTCACCAGCCGCCGGGCCTGCTTGACCAGCGGATAGCCGGTATAGGTGTGGGTCACGGCGATCCGCCCGCCGGTCCGCGCGGCGGCATCGGCGATGGCTCGCGCGTTCTCCATGCTGTCGGCCAGCGGCTTGTCGATGATGACCGCAAGGCCGGCTTCCAGCGCGGCCACGGCCGGCGGGGCGTGCATGTGGTTGGGGGTGACGATGGAGACCGCCTCGATCCGCTGGTCCGCCGGCAGGGCGGCCTCGCGCTCCAGCATCTCGGCCCAGGAGCCATAGGTGCGGTCCGCCGGCAGGCCCAGCTCCGCGCCCGAGGCCCGCGCCTTTTCCGGGGTGGAGGACAGCGCGCCCGCCACCAGCCGCCAGTTGCCCGCGATCGCCGCCGCGGTGCGGTGGACGCCGCCGATGAAGGCGCCCTGACCGCCGCCGATCATGCCGTAACGGATCGGCTCCATCCTATTGGCCTCCCACAGCCGGGGCCGTGCAATCCGGCCCGTCCTTCTTCAGGGCCCATTCGGTCGCGCCGAGCAGGATCTTGCGATATTCCGGCTCGGCATAGGCGGAGGCCTGGTGGCCCATCGCGGAATAGAACACCCGGCCCTTGCCGATGCAGTGCCACCAGGCGATCGGGTGATCGTCGCCCATCCGCAGGTCGCGGCCCATCAGCTTGTGGTTGGCATAGCTCTTTTCATCGAGCGTCAGCAGGACGTGATAGCCGGGGCGGCGCGCCGACTTGTCGAAGGCATACCATTCGTCGATGCGCTGCCAGCTATCGGGCAGGCCGACGGTCGCGGGGTGGCCCTTGTCCTCGGTCCGCACCGTGGCTTCCTGGAACTGCGGGTCCATCGGGTGGCCTTTGAACTGGGCGCCGATCAGGTCGTCGACGTACCACTTCCAGTCATAGGACATGTCGCCGCCGCTGCCGTGGATGCCCACGAAGCCGCCGCCGTTCTCCAGGAAGGCCTTGAACGCCGCGCGCTGCTCGGGCGTGAAGACGTCGCCGCTGACGTTGTTGAACACCACCGCGTCGAAGCGGGAGAGGATCGCGGGGTCGAAGGTGGCGCCGTTCTCGGTCTGGAAATACCCCCAGCCGTGCGTCTTGGCCATGTCCGCGAACAGGGCGTTGGCGGCGGGGATCGCCTCTTCGTGGCGGAAGCCGTTGGTCTTGGAGAAAACCAGGATCGCCGGGCGGGCGATCTCGGCCGGCAGGGCCGGCGGGGTCTTCTCATAGACCTTCACCCCGCCCAGGAACACCCGCTGGATCGTGTTCCAGTTCCAGGCGACCGAAGCGGCGAACAGCACGAGGATCGCCAGGATCACCCATAGCACCACGCGCAGCACCTTGCGTTTCATCCGTCTTCCCCCGTGTTTTCGTTCTTGCTTCAGGCTTGCCGGGCCGGCTCAGCGGGCCGCGGCGAGATAGTTGATCAGGGCCGCGCGCTCGGCCGGATTGGGCACGACGACGACCATCTTGGTGCCGGGCACCATCCGCGTCGGCGCGGTGAGGTAGCGGTCGAGGTTCGGGCGGGTCCAGGTGAGCCCGGCCTTCTTGAGCGCGGGCGAATAGGCAAAGCCCGTGGCCCCCGCCTTGCGCCCGACCACGCCGGCCAGGTTGGGGCCGAGCGGCACCTGCCGGCTGGCGACGGCCGAATGGCACATCGAGCAGCGCTGACGGAACAGCAACTCGCCGTTCGGCGCGCTTTGCGCCCCGGCCACCTGGCCGCCGAACGCGATGCCGGCGGCCGCGAGGCCCAGGCCGGCGAAGATGACAAGATGTCGCCTCAATGATCTCTCCATATGCAACGCACGGGATCGGTCAGTCCGGTTGTCCGCGCAGGCCTTTATCTTATAGAACGATACCGTTCGATTTCTAACGGGAAGCTGAACGAGTCAAGCACGTGGCCTTTCTCCGTTCCACTCCCCTACCATTCTCCCGGATTTCCGGCGATCCAGGCCCGGCAAGGATGGCAATGCCCGCCTCTGCCCGTTGCGAATCGCCAGCATCCTGTTGCCGCCCTTCCTGGCGGCCCATTCCGAATGGCCTTACCAATTTTCCTCTGCGCTGCCCATAACCATCCGGCGGGATAGCGTCGAGTCCGACAGCGTCGAATCTGTCGCACAGCGGACTCGCATTCTCCCACGACTTGAGTTAGCGCTACCATCCCACCGGAGGCAAGCGCTGAATTGCTTGCATCGCGGCGAGCGGAACAATAGGCGGCGCAAATGGCCAACACGCCCTCGACCCAGAGGAAACCACGCAGCAACCGGCGGGCCCAGGGCGGCCCCACGGTTGCCGACGTCGCGCGGGCGGCGGGGGTCTCCCCCATGACGGTGTCCCGCGTGGTCAATCGCGACAGCGCGGTCCTGCCCGCGACGCGGGAACGGGTGGAGGAAGCCGTCGCCCGGCTCGGCTATGTCCCCAACCGCGCGGCGCGCAGCCTGGCGGGCGGGCGGCAGTGCCGGATCGCCCTGGTCTACGGCAATCCCAACGCCGGCTATCTCAGCGAGCTGATGGTGGGCTGCCTCATCCAGGCCAACACCAGCGACGTGCAGCTCGTGGTCGAGCTGATGGAACCGGACGATACGGTCGCCCAGCTCGTCGCGCGGCTGCGGGCGCACCATATCGACGGCGTGGTCCTGCCCGCCCCGCTGTGCGAGGATGCTGCGCTGACCGACGCGCTCCACGCCGCGGGCCTGCGGATCGTCCAGCTCTCCCCCGGCACGCCCCAGCCATATGCCCATACGGTGTCGATCGACGATATAGAGGCGGCGCGGACGATCACCGCGCACCTGCTGTCGCTGGGCCATCGCCGGATCGGCTTCATCGCCGGCAGCCCGGCCCATTCGCAGAGCGGGCAGCGCCGCGTCGGCTTCGAGCAGGCCCTGGCCGAGGCGGGGATCGCGCCGGCGCCCGAGCTGACCGTCGAGGGCGATTTCTCCTACCGCTCCGGCCTTGCCGCGACGGAACGCCTGCTGGCCGCGACGCCCCCGCCCACGGCGATCTTCGCCAGCAACGACGAGATGGCCGCCGCCGCCGTGGCGGCCGCGCACCGCCACGGGCTGGACGTTCCGGCGGACCTGTCGATCTGCGGCTTCGACGACACCGCGATCGCCTCCAGCATCTGGCCCGAGCTGACCACGATCCGCCAGCCGATCGCCGAGATGGCCAAGCTGGCGGTGCGGATGCTGAGCGACGAGGTGCGCGGCCGCCCGGCGCAGGAGGCCCCGTCCGGCCAGGTCGCCACCCTGCCCTTCGTCTTCGTCCGCCGCGCCTCCGACGCCGAGGCGACGCCGCGCTGACCGCTCAGCCCTGGTCGCGCGAGGGCCGGGTCCCGGTCATCCGCTGGTAGAAGCGCGAGAAATAGGACGGGTCGGAAAAGCCCAGCTCGTCCGCGATCTGCGCCACGCTGGCATTGCTGTAGCGCAGCAGCCGCCGCGCCTCGAGCGCGATGCGGCCGTTGATCAGCTCCAGCGGCGTGCAGCCGAGCCGGCGGCGGCACAGGCGCGAGAGGGTCCGCTCGGTCGTGCCGATGGCGCGGGCGTAGAAGCTGACCGCGCGATGCTCGGCCAGGTGCGTCTCGACCAGGTGGCGGAACCGCGCCAGGCGGCGGTCCTCCTCGCTGTCGCCCGGCTCGGCGCTGGGCGGGAGGGCGCGCAGCAGCGCTTCGGCCAGGGCGTGGAAGCAGCGCCCGCCGCCCGGCTCCGCGCCCAGGGCCAGCAGTTCCCCGGCGAGCAGCGCCGCCCGCCGCGCGGCCTCGGGCGGCAAGGCGCCGTATCCGCCCCGCGCCAGCAGACGGCCCAACGGGTCCGCCGCGCCCTCGGCCCGCCGGGCGAACTCCTGCCCCAGGGTCAGGACGTGGCCACAGGTGCCGGGCGCAAAGCGGAAGCCGTGGACCACGCCCGCCGGGACCACGACATAGGCCGGCCCCGGCGCGCGGGCGGAAACCCCGTCGAGCGACAGGTCGATCCGTCCTTCCGACACGATAAGTACCTGCACCCCATGGCGGTGCCGATGCGGCGCGATCTCCCAGTCGTGGAGCGAGGAACGCTCCGCGATCGTCTCGATATGGCCGAAATCGACCGGGTTCTCGCCGCCTCCTTCGCCGTAGAGGACGTAACTCGGGATTCCGCCGGGTGCTGTCGCCATTGTCCCAAAAGTACCATGATGCTGACCCGTCCATGCCTTCCGCCAAGGTCCCCGCGATGTCAACTTCCCGGCAGAAGAAGAGCTGGGAGACGGACATCATGCGAACCCAAGTCGCCATCGTCGGCGCGGGGCCGGCGGGCCTGCTGCTGGGCCACCTGCTGCGGGCCGAGGGCATCGCCTGCGTGGTGGTGGAACGCCAGACGCCCGACTACGTGCTGAGCCGCATCCGCGCCGGGGTGCTCGAACGCGTCACCGTCGCGCTGATGGAGCGCCTCGGCCTCGACGCCCGGCTCAAGGCGGAAGGCCTGCCGCACGACGGCTTCAACCTGGCCGACGGCGAACGCCTGATCCGCATCGACCTGGCGGCGCTGACCGGCCAGCACGTGGTCGTCTACGGCCAGACCGAGCTGACCCGCGACCTGATGGACGCCGCCCCCGAACGCGGGCTGGAAGTGATCTATTCCGCCGAGGACGTGACCCTGCACGATCCCGCCGGCGACGCCCCATGCGTCACCTGGCGCAAGGACGGCGCCGAGCACCGCCTGGACGCCCGCTTCATCGTCGGCTGCGACGGCTTCCACGGCCCCTCGCGCCAGGCGATTCCCGCCAGCGTCGGCCGCGAGTACGAGCGGGTCTATCCCTTCGGCTGGCTCGGCATCCTGGCCGACGTGCCGCCCTGCAACCACGAGCTGATCTACGCCAACCACGAGCGCGGCTTCGCCCTCGCCTCGATGCGCAGCGAGACCCGCAGCCGTTACTACATCGACGTCCCGCTGACCGAGCGGCTGGAGGACTGGCCCGACGACCGCATCTGGGACGAACTGGCGATCCGCCTCGGCCCCGAAGCGGCGGCGAACATCGTGCGCGGTCCCTCGATCGAGAAATCCATCGCGCCGCTGCGCTCCTTCGTGTTCGAGCCGATGCGCCACGGCAACCTGCTGCTCTGCGGCGATTCCGCCCATATCGTCCCGCCGACCGGGGCCAAGGGCCTGAACCTGGCCGCCTCCGACGTCCACTATGCAGCCGAGGCGCTGACCGGCTTCTTCAAGCGCAACGATCCCGACGCCATCGCCGCCTATTCGGCCAAGGCCCTGGCGCGGGTCTGGAAGTCCGAGCGGTTCAGCTGGTCGCTGACCCGGCTGATGCACCGCTTCCCGGAGGACGGGCCGTTCGAACGGGCTATGCAGGTGGCCGAGCTGGACTATATTGCATCGAGCGATGCGGCGCGGACCAGCATCGCGGAGAACTACGTGGGCCTGCCCGTCTGAACCCGCGAGCGGAAGCTGTCGGAACCTTGTCCGCCACCGGGCTTTCCTGATCCGAAGGAGATTGTTCGATGCTGGGTAAAGTGATTGGCGCGATGGTGGGCGAGCGGATCGCCCGGCGTGTCGGCGGGGTCAACCAGACCGGCGGCGCCCTGCTCGGCGCGGGCGCGGCGATGCTGGCGCGCCGCCTCGGCCCCATGGGCCTGATCGCCGCCGCGGTCGGCGGCTATGCGCTGAAGCGCGCCTATGAGAAGCGCGAGGATCGGCGCGGGGCGGCGTCCCCGACCCAGACGGGAAGCAC
>CAZFPW010000016.1:0-1316 GCA_964520765.1 uncultured Novosphingobium sp. | reverse complement strand
CGCTATCGGCATGACGCGGCCGCGCCCGGCCTGCCGCGATGGCGAAGGCCACCAGCAGCAGGTAGCAGGCCGCCGGCACCAGCAGGGCGGTCGCATAGCTCGACGCCTGGGACACCAGCCCGGTCAGCGGCGGGATCGCCGCGCCGCCGATGATCGCGAAGCACAGCAGGCCAGAGGTCGCCTCGCGCGAGGCGGTGGTCCGCTCCAGGGTCAGGGTGAAGATCACCGGGAACATGATCGAGTTGAACAGGCCGATCGACAGGGCGGCATAGCCCGCGCTCATCCCGCCCACCAGGACGACGTAGAGGCACAGCAGGCAGGCCGCGGCGGCGGCCCCGGCCATCAGCCGCGACGCCGCGACGCGCGTGAGCAGCACCGTGCCGATCAGCCGCCCGATCATCGCCCCACCCCAATAGAGGCTGACCATCTTGCCCGCCGTCTCCAGCGACAGGCCGAGGATGCCGTCGGCGTTGAGCAGCAGGGCCATCTGCGTGCCGATCGCCACTTCCGCGCCGACATAGAGGAAGATCGCGATTCCCCCGAACACCGCCCAGCGGGAGGCGAAGGCCTCGCGGATCGCGGCGGCGATCCCGCGCGAAGGCGCGGTCTCCTCGACCGGCGCGGCCGCCTCCACCCGGCGGCGCGAGGCCCACATGAAGGCCAGCAGCAGCAGGATCATCCCCCCGATCCAGAAGAATGCGCGGTCGATCCCGGCCAGCGCGGCGTCGCGCACCTCGTCGGTCAGCACGTGGCCGTCCTTCACCTCGACCCCCTTCAGGAACAGGGTCGCGCCCAGGTAAGGGCCGATGAAGGTGCCCAGGCTGTTGAAGGCCTGGCTCAGGGTCAGGCGGAAGTGCGACCGCTCGGGCGAGCCCAGCGCGGCGGCCAGCGGATTGGCCGCGACCTGCAACAAGGTGATCCCGCTGGCCATGATGAACAGGCCGACCAGCACCAGCGCATAGATCGCGATGTTCGCCGCCCCCAGCATGACCGCGCAGCCCAGCACCATCAGGACCAGGGCAAGGACGATGGTTCCGCCCGCGCGCAGCCGGCCGAGCAGGGCCGCGGCCGGGAAGCTCATCACCCCATAGGCGATGAAGAAGGCCGAGGCGCTGAGCTGCGCCTCCACGTCGCTGAGGCTGAAGATCCCCTTCACCGCCGCAACCAGCGGATCGACCAGCGAGGTGATGAGGCCCCAGGCGAAGAACAGCGTGGTCACCGTGGCATAGGCGCCGGTGAGGCCTGGTCGTGAAGCGCCCTGCGGCATCGGTTTTCCCCGTCTCTGCGATCCGCCCGTACCTTCCGCGAAGGCGCGC
>CAZFPW010000015.1:0-23980 GCA_964520765.1 uncultured Novosphingobium sp. | reverse complement strand
ACCGATCACAAGGTTGAGCCGAGAGAACCATTAGAGAACAAAATCTGCTGGCGAAGGCTCGTGGATCGGTTAGGCATAGTCCGATGGAGAGCATAACGAGCCTGAGCGAGCTATCGAGCGATGATTTTGCGCGGCGCTTTGCGCTGCGACCAGGCCAGTTGATGTGGTTGCTCGGCGCGGGCGCGTCAGTGTCCGCTGGTATTCCAAGCGCTTGGGATATGATCTGGCAGTTCAAGCAGACCTTATTCATCGCCCAGCGCAAGGCGTCGCCGCAGAGTGTCGCCGATCTCGGCAATCCGGCTATCCGCGCGTTGTTGGACTCGCATATTGCGAGTTCCGAGCGACTACCCCCGCCGGGTTCGCCGGACGAATACGCGGCGCTGTTCGAAGCAACCTACCCGGTGGAGCGCGACCGCACGACTTTCATTCAAGGCATGATTAGCGGCGCGAAGCTGGCCTATGGCCATCTTGCTCTCGCGTCACTTCTAAAAGCGGGCCACACTCAACTCGTCTGGACTACCAATTTCGACCACTTGATAGAAGATGCCTGCGCGAGAACGTATGGCACAACGGGCACGTTGAGCATCGTTGCACTCGACGCTCCGGAATTGGCAGGGCAATTGATCGGCGCGCAGAAATGGCCGATCGCAGTAAAGTTGCACGGCGATTTCCGCTCGCGTCGGCTTAAAAACACAACCGATGAGCTGCGCCAGCAGGATGCCGCGCTTCGTCAGCAGCTCGTGGATGCCTGCCGCCGATCCGGCCTCGTAGTCGCCGGCTACAGCGGACGCGACGATTCAGTGATGGACGCACTTGAAGCGGCACTCGATCAGCCGGGCGGTTATCCTGGTGGACTGTTCTGGCTGCATCGCGGTAGCGATCCACCGCTTGAACGGGTCATCCGACTTCTCAAGTGCGCCAACGACGCGGGTGTTGAATGCGGGCTGGTGCGGATTGAGAGCTTCGACGAGATATTACGTGATCTGGTGCGGCTGCTGCCCGCGCTCGACACATCTGCTCTCAACGCGCTGGCAACGGGACGGTCGCGCGTGTCAGGCGCTCCCGAGCCCTCGGGCCAGCGAGGCTGGCCCCTCATTCGGCTCAATGGGCTTGCCGTCACCATCCCGGCCAATTGCCGCAAGCTGGTATGCACGATCGAGGGTGTCGCGGCGGCGCGCGCGGCGGTCGCCGAGGCCAACGCGCGCCTGATCGTAACCCGCACCCAAGCGGGGGTGCTCGGCTTCGGAAGCGATGCTGAGTTCCATCGAGTGTTCGACCCGTTCGGAATCACTGCTTTTGATCTGGCCACCTTCGAAAAGCGGCGCCTGCGCTATGAGTCTGGCGAACGCGGCCTGCTACGCGACGCCTTGGTAGAGGCGCTGTGTGCCGCCAAGAATGTTCGTGCGATCCGCCGCCGTAGCGCTGATTTGCTCGTGCCAGTAGATCCCGCCGACAGCGCATGGGATGGGCTTCGCGGGATAACTCGTCAGACGACTGGCGCTGTGCCCAAACACCCGAACCTGAAATGGCACGAGGGGGTCGGGGTCCGGCTTGACTGGGCGGACGACGGTCTGTGGCTGCTGCTTGATCCAAAGATCGTGTTCGAGGGCGTAACAGACGAGACTAAGGCGATCACCGCCGACTTCGCGCGCGAGCGGACGGTGAAGCGTTATAATCGTGACCTGGATCGGCTCATCGACTTTTGGGCAAAGCACCTCGCCGGCGAAGCGCTTCCGGCGCTTTCGATTGGCGACGGGATTGATGCGCGCTTCGCGGTTGGGAAGAACACGGCCTTCTCTAAGCTGGTGCAGCCATGACGAGCGAGATCGCGCCCACCATATGGTATCCCGAGCCCGAGCTGGTGTTTCATCCCGAGCGGACGAGCGAACGCGACATCCATCCGCTGCGCGGGCTCAAGCGTTTCGGCCCCCATTCGCGCGGATTGGTGCAATCACCGATCCGAGTGGCGACATTGGCGCCGGCCGGCGAGTCAGAACGCCTGTTCGCGTTCATGCGCGAGCTGAGCCAAAGCGTGCGCCCGGTCGAGCGAACCGACTATCTGCCGGACTGGCCGGGCTTCAATACGGTGTTTGACATGCGCGTGACGGCGGCAGCCAAGAAATGCCGTGTCGAGCTGGACGGATCGTTTGAGAGCGAGATGGCACAATCGGCGATGCCGCACGTGTTGCTCGCTGAACAGCTCGTCCGTGCAATCCAGCCGCTTGAAGCGTTCCGTAGCGAGTTCGATGTCTTGTTCATCTACCTGCCGCAGCGATGGGAGCGTGGCTTCTACGGCGTGGGGGACGATTTCGATCTCCACGACCATCTCAAGGCTTACACGGCCGCGCGCGGGATGCCGATCCAGATCGTGCGTGAAGACAAGGCACTCGCTTATCGCTGCCGTGCGAGCGTGATGTGGCGAGTGGGCCTGGCGCTATATGCCAAGGCCGGCGGCGTTCCCTGGAAGCTAGCCGATGTCGATCCAGAGACCGCCTATATCGGCATTTCCTATGCGGTGCGGTCGAACGGTGCCGACAAACCGCGGTTTGTGACCTGTTGCAGCCAGGTGTTCGACGCGGAGGGCGCTGGCCTCGAATTTATCGCCTACGACACCGCCGACGTGCAGGTGCAGCGCGACAATCCCTTTTTATCACAGGCCGAGATGTTCCGGGTCATCACGCGGTCGATGACGCTATATCGTCACCGACATGGTGGACGCTCACCACGCCGGGTGATGGTCCACAAGTCGACCGAGTTCAAAGACGCCGAAGTGCTCGGCTGCTTCGAGGCGTTGCCGCTGTGCGAGGCGGTCGACTTGATTCAGGTTGTCGAGGATGTGGGCTGGCGCGGCGCGCGTTGGGAACGCGATCAGGCCAATCCGGGAGGTCAGGCGGCGGCATTTCCAGTCAAGCGCGGCTCATTGATCGGGCTTGGCGAGCGCGAGGCGCTGCTGTGGATGCACGGTGCCGTCGAGACTCTTGGGCCGAAAACCTATTTTCAGGGTCAACGCGGCACGCCGCGTCCGATCCGACTTGTCCGCCATGCCGGGCACGGCACGTGGGACGACAGCGCCCGCGCGGCACTCGCCTTGTCGAAGATGAACTGGAACAACGACGGGCTGTATGATCCGCTACCCGTAACGATGAGCTATGCGAAGGTTCTTGCGCGTGTCCTTAAGCGCATGACGAATCTGGGCAGCACGCCCTACCAGTTCCGATTCTTCATGTAGGGAGAACGGGTTTCACCGGGTAGGATTCGAACTTTTTGCCGCCAGCGACCGTCGTGCCTACGATCATGCAAATCCTGAGTTTTCGCAGATCGTAGCCTGTGCGGCTTACGCGCATAAACGGCGGCCGACGGCGGAATTTGGTGCTCCGCACCGGATAAACATAACGAATATATCTCGCCGTTTGCACTACCCTAGTGCCGCTTCGTGACGACTCCCACCGCCCTGAACCGGCGAGAGTGACCGCAAGCCCTACCCGGTCCTGGGAAGTAGGGTCACGCTGGTTCCGTGAGTTTGCCGGAGACAAAGGGATGGTTCTCAAAGCGGCGGTTCCGTGCTAAGAACTGCGAATGGCTCGCATTTTGGCAACGATCATGATGTGCTTCGTTGCGCTGTCGGTGACAGCGGGCGCGGTCTCGCATGCCGTGGAGCCAGTTGTTGTCTGCCTCGAATCGGACGTGGTTTCAGGCTCTGGCCACGATGCCGGCGGAAGCGAGCAAGCGCCTTCCAGCGATAACAAAGCCACGCCGCACCAGCATGGCGGATGTCACGGGCATCATCAGGTCGCCCCGCCGGTTGACGACGGGGTCGGCGCCAGTTTGTCGCTGTCGGCGTCGCCGCCCTCCATCGGCAACGCCAGAGACCTCGTGTCGGCTGGCACAGACCCAGCACTCCGCCCTCCAAGAGCCTGACGACTCCAACCTAGCCCCGTCTGCGGGGCTTTCCGGAATCGTCAGGAGTCTTCGATCATGCACCGATTGCTCGCGGCCGTGTTGGCCGCGATGGCTTGCGCGAGCGTCGCGCAGGCCCAAGAGCCGCCGCCAGCGGAAGCTGGCCAATCCTTCACACTAGACCAAGCGCTGGAATTGGCGGGCGCGGTCTCGCCGTCGCTGGAGGCCGCATCGGCCGACGTGCGGGCGGCAGAAGCCGGTCGCCGCGTGGCTGGTCTGCGCCCCAATCCAAGCGTCACCGTCGAAGCCGAAAATGTGGCCGGCTCCGGCCCCTATCGGGGCATCGACAGCGTGGAGGCGACGACTTCCCTCACGTTGCCGATCGAGCTTGGCGGCAAGCGATCGGCGCGGATCGCCGTCGCCAATGCGCGCAGTGATCGAGCGGCTATCCAGGCGGCGATCGCGCAGGCTGATCTCCGGCTGTCGGTCGTCCGCGCCTATGCCGAAGCCGCCGCCGCAGAGAGGCGGCTTGTAACGGCGCGCGATCAAGTGCGTATCGCGACGGAGGCGCTGCGCGCCGCGCAGGTTCGCGTCCAGGCGGGCCGAGCCTCGCCGATCGAGGTCCAGCGCGCCGACGTGGCTCGCGTCAATGCCGAGACGGCCCTTGCCCGCGAAGAACGCGCCGTCGAGGTTGCGCGCTACAGCCTCTCACGGATTGTCGGGCAACCGATCACAGGGCCGCTCGATGCGGGCTGGTTCGGCCAGGTGCCGGCAGGCTATGGGCCGCTCCGTCCGATCGAGAGCGCCGGCACATTGGCGCTCGCTGCGGCCGACGCCGACCTCGCCATAGCCGACGCAGGGGTTCGGCTCGCCCGTTCGCAGCGTGTGCCCGATCTAACTGTTGGCGCCGGCGCCCGTCGGTTCGAGCAGACCAACGACACGGCGGCGATCTTCAGCCTGTCGATCCCGCTCCCGCTGTTCAACAATGGGCGCGCGGCGCTGTCACAGGCTTCGGCCGAACGGCAGCGGGCAGAGGCGCAACGCCGGGTCACCGCGCTCGACGTCGATCAGGCCATCGCCCGCGCACAAGCGGACGCTGCCAATGCCGCGACCAGCGCCGCGACCGCGAGCGGTCCTGCGCTGGCGGCGGCCGAGGAAGCCGCCCGCATCGCCCGCATCGGCTACCGGGAAGGCAAGTTCGGCCAGCTCGACCTGCTCGACGCCGAACGCACGCTTGCCGAGACGCGCGCAGCCGCAATCGACGCGCTGCTCTCCTACCACATCGCCCAGGCGCAGCTCGAGCGGCTGACCGCACGCGCGCCGACTACCCAGGGGGAAAACCCATGAAGACCCGTTTTGCAGCGGTCCTGCCGCTCACCCTCGCCGCCGCCCTCGCTGTCGCGGGATGCTCCGGCGGCGACCCCGCGCCGGAGAACGCCGATGCCGGGAACACCGCGCAAGCCGGCAAGGAAGGCGGTCACGCGGAAGAAGAAGGCGAGATCGAGTTGACGCCGCAGCAGATACGCGCCGCCGGCATCGAGCTGGTCCGTGCGGTGCGCAGCGGTGGTGGCGCGCTCACGCTGCCGGCGACGATCGAAGGCGATCCGCAAGGCATGCAGGTGGTGTCGGCCGCGATCGGCGGGCGCGTGGTGTCGCTCACCCGCAATCTCGGTCAATCGGTCGGCCGGGGGCAAACGCTCGCGGTGATCGAAAGCCGTGAGGCGGCGTCGCTTAACGCCGAGATCGAGGCAGCACGCGCCAGGCTCGGACTTGCTGAATCCAATCTTCGCCGCGAACAGCGCCTGTTCAACGAGCGCGTCTCGCCCGAGCAGGATCTGATCGCCGCACGAACGGCGGCGACCGAGGCGCGGATCGCGTTGCGCCTCGCGCAGCAGCAGGTCGCCGCGGCCGGTGGCCAAGGCGGCGCGCTCAACCGCGTCAGCATTGCATCGCCGCTGTCCGGCCAGGTGGTCGCGCGCAGCGTGACGCTCGGCCAGACGGTCGCGGCCGACGCGGAGTTGTTCCGGGTCGCCGATCTTTCGCGCGTGGCGGTCACGCTCGCCCTCTCGCCGGCTGATGCCGGCAGGGTGCGGCCGGGATCGGACATCGAGGTCGTCGCGGGGGAACGCAGGTCGGTGGCGAGGGTCGATTTTGTCTCGCCGATCCTCGACGAGGCGACGCGGCTCGCGACGGTGATCGCGGTGATCGACAACCGCTTGGGCCAATGGCGGGTCGGCGAGCCGGTGACCGCGTCGATCCGGCTGGCCGGCGGCGATGCCGGCGCCGGTTCGGTGCTGGTCCCGCAAAGCGCGGTGCAGACCGTCGAAGGCCGACAGATGGTGTTCGTGCGCACCGAGCACGGCTTCCGGGCAACCCCGGTCACGCTCGGCGCGCCCAGCGGCGACAATGTGGCCGTGACCTCGGGCCTTCGCGGCGACGAACAGCTCGCCGGCGCCAACAGCTTCACCCTCAAGGCCGAACTCGGCAAGGGCGAAGCCGAGCATGGAGGCCATTGACCGCCATGATCGACCGCATCGTCACATTCTCCGTCGAGCGCCGCTGGTTCATCCTGCTGCTGACGCTCATCGCCGCGGTGATCGGCGGCTGGGCCATCAGTCGCCTGCCGATCGACGCCGTTCCCGACATCACCAACAATCAGGTGCAGGTGAACATCACCGCGCCGGCGCTCTCGCCCGAGCTGGTCGAGAAGCAGGTCGCCTTCCCGATCGAGAACGCGCTCGCGGGCGTTCCCGGCCTTGAATACACGCGGTCGCTGAGCCGCAACGGCTTTGCGCAGGTCACGGCGGTCTTCTCGGATTCGACCGACATCTACTTCGCCCGCCAGCAGGTTGCCGAGCGGCTGCGGGTCGCCGAGGAAAGCCTGCCCGAGGGTGCGGTCCCGACCATGGGGCCGATCGCGACCGGCCTCGGCGAAGTCTATATGTGGACGGTCCATCTCGAACATCGCCGGGAGGACCGGCACCGGCCCGGCGAGCCGGGCATCCAGCCCGACGGCAGCTACATCACGCCCGAAGGCGAGCGGCTCGTCACCGAAGCCGACAAGGCGACCTATCTGCGCACCGCGCAGGACTGGATCGTCGCTCCGCTGCTCAGGAACACGCCCGGCCTCGCCGGCGTGGACTCGATCGGCGGCTATGTGAAGCAGTTCCAGGTCGTGCCGGACGTGCAGCGCCTCGCCGCCATCGGCATGAACCTGTCCGACCTCGCCCGCGCGCTCGAAGAGAACAATGTCGGCGTGGGCGCCGGCGTCGTGAACCGCGGCGGCGAAGGTCTGGCAGTCCGCTCGGACGCACGCATCCGCAATGTCGGAGAGCTGGCGAGCACCGTGATCGCGACGCGCGAAGGCGTGCCGATCCGGCTCGATCAGGTCGCACAGGTCCGCCTGGGACAGGCGATCCGCTACGGCTCGGCGTCTGAGAATGGGGAGGAGGTGGTTGTCGGCACGGCGATCATGCGGATCGGCGAGAACAGCCGCACCGTCGCATCGGCAGTCGCCGAGCGGCTGAAAGAGATCAACGCCTCGCTTCCGACCGATGTCGTGGTGCAGCCGGTGCTCGACCGCACCGCGCTGGTCAATTCGACCATCAAGACGGTCGCCAAGAATCTCACCGAAGGCGCGCTGCTCGTCATCGTCGTGTTGTTCGTGCTGCTCGGCAACTTCCGGGCCGCGCTGATAGCGGCGCTGGTGATCCCGATCACCATGCTGATGACCAGCTTTGGCATGCTGCGCGGCGGCGTCTCGGCCAACCTGATGAGCCTTGGCGCTCTGGACTTCGGCCTGATCGTCGATGGCGCCGTCATCATTGTTGAAAATGCGCTCAGGCGCATCGCAGAGCGGCAGCATCACTATGGCCGCACGCTCAGCCTCGACGAGCGGCTGTCGGTCGTCGCGACGGCCGCGCGCGAGATGATCCGCCCGTCGGTGTTCGGGCAGGCGATCATCATCCTCGTCTATGTCCCGCTGCTGACGCTCACCGGCGTCGAGGGCAAGACGTTCACGCCGATGGCGCTCACCGTCATCATCGCGCTCGTCTGCGCCTTCGTGCTCTCGCTCACCTTCGTGCCGGCGATGCTCGCGATCTGGCTCTCAAAGCCGGTCGAGGAGAAGGAAGGCCGCATCATGTCCTGGCTCAAGCGCCGGTACGAGCCGGGTCTTGATCGGGCGATGAAGCGGCCGACCCTCACCATGGGGGTCGGGGTCGGCGCATTCCTCGCCGCGATCCTCACCTTCTCGTTTCTCGGCCAGGAGTTCCTGCCTCAGCTCGACGAAGGCGACCTCACCGCCCAGGTGCTGCGTATCCCCGGCACCTCGGTCGATCAGAGCCAGGCGATGCAGTCACGCATCGAACGGCAGATCGGGCGGCTGCCGGAGGTGCGGTTCGTCTTCTCCAAGACCGGCACCGCGGAACTCGCGTCCGATCCGATGCCGCCCAACATCTCCGACACCTTCATCATCATGAGGCCGCGCGATGAATGGCCCAACCCGAACCTCTCCAAGGCCGAGTTGGTGGCGAAGGTCGAGCGGGTGCTGGAAGGGCTGCCCGGCGGCGCGTTCGAGATCAGCCAGCCGATCCAGATGCGGTTCAACGAGCTCATCGCGGGCGTGCGGGGCGACATCGCGATCAAGGTGTTCGGCGACGACACCGACGCGATGACCGCGACCGCCAACCGCATCGCGGCGATCCTGCGCCAGACGCGAGGCGCGACCGATGTCCGGGTCGAGCAGACCGAGGGCCTGCCGATGCTCGACATCCGCCCGCGCCGCGACATCATGTCGAGGCTCGGCATCACCGCACAGACCGTGCAGGACACGATATCGGCGGCGATCGGCGGCCGCGACGCCGGGATGATCTTCGAAGGGGACCGGCGGTTCGCCGTGACCATCCGCCTGTCGGATGCGGCGCGCGCCGATCTGCAAACGCTCGGCCAGGTGCCGGTGCCCTTGCCGAACGGTGGGTTCGTCCCGCTGCAAAGCGTCGCCGAGATCGGCGTCACCGACGGTCCCAACCAGATCAGCCGCGAGAACGGCAAGCGCCGCGTGGTCGTCCAGGCGAACGTGCGCGGGCGCGACGTGGCGGGCGTCGTCGCCGACGCCCAGGCCGCGATCGACGCCCAAGTCCGGTTGCCGGCAGGGCAATATCTCGATTGGGGCGGCCAGTTCGAGAACCTCCAGTCGGCCAGTCAAAGGCTGATGCTGGTGGTCCCGGCCTGCTTCGCGCTCATCATCCTGCTGCTGTACGGGGCATTGGGCAGCGTGCGCGACGCGGCGATCGTGTTCACCGGCGTGCCGCTGGCGCTGGTCGGGGGCGTGCTTGCGCTGTTCCTGCGAGGGATGCCGTTCTCGATCTCGGCGGCGGTCGGGTTCATCGCCCTGTCCGGCATCGCGGTGCTGAACGGCCTGGTCATGGTCTCCTCGATCCAGGACCTGATGGCGCGAGGCATGGACCGGGCACGGGCCGCGCGCGAGGGCGCGATGATGCGGCTGCGGCCGGTCGTCATGACCGCGCTGGTGGCGAGCCTCGGGTTCGTGCCGATGGCGATCGCCACCGGATCGGGCGCGGAGGTGCAGAAGCCGCTCGCCACCGTGGTGATCGGCGGCCTGATCTCGGCGACCCTGCTCACGCTGTTCGTGCTGCCGACGCTCTACGCCCGCTATGGGCGCAGGGAAACGGATATCCCGGCACGGGAGGAGCGGGACGACGCGCCACCTGCTGATCCGGTCGAGGCTCCGCTGTGAGTCTCGACAATCATCGCACCCTTGTCTTCGCCGTCCGGGCTGAACGGCGGGCGGCTATGCCGTCCGCCGCAAGGCCCACCAGCGAAGAGGGGCGCGGACCATGAAGGAGATCACCGCTTTCGCCCTGACCATCACGCCGATCCGGGCTTGGACTTATATCGCCGATCTGGCCGCGTTCGCACTGTGGCATCCGACCTATCGCTTTCGCGGCGTCGCTACCCCACACGCCGAAGTCGGTTTGACCTTCGGCATGCTCAAGGGAGAACTGCCGCTAAGAACCGAAGCCACGATCGTCGCCTACGAACGGGCACAACGGTTCGCCTGGCGGATCGGCCTCGGCGGGTTGTTCACGCTGAGCGAGGAATATGCGCTCGAAGAGGCCGGCCCGCAGACGCAGGTTCGCCATACGGTCAGGATGGAAGGCGCGCTGAGCCCGCTTGGTTATCTCGTGCGGCGAGGCCTGCGCAGATCGATGCGCGCGCAGGATGCGGCGCTGCTCCGCTACCTCACCAGGGAAGCGCGCGGCAGCAGCCTCACCATCAACCGCCAGCGCCGGCGTGCCCGCAAGGCCCAGCTCACCCGAAAGGCCGCCAATGACTGACCCTGCATCCGCGGGCGCGCCCGCCGAGCGCCGCACGCTCTGGATCGTGCTGATGCTCAACGTCGGGATCGCCTTGGCCTTCCTGATCGCTGGGATCAGTGGCGATTCCAGCGCGCTGCTCGCCAACGGTCTCGACAATCTCTCGGACGCGGCGGTCTACGCACTGAGCCTGATCGCGCTCAGCCGAGGCGCGAAATGGAAGACCCGCGCGGCCGCCGTGTCGGGGGTCATGCTCCTGATCTTCGCCGGCGGCATCATGCTCGATGTCGGACGACGTTACCTGCAAGGCAGCGAGCCGATCGGCATCACCATGATGGCGATGTCTGCGGTCGCGGCTGTGGTCAACTTCATCTGCCTCAAGCTCTTGCAACGGCTGCGCGAGCCCGACGTCAACCTGCGCGCCGCGACGACCTTCAGCTTCAACGATTTCATCTCGAACGGCGGAATCCTGATCGCCGGCCTGCTGGTCTGGTGGCTCGGCTCCAACTGGCCCGATCTGCTGGTCGGGCTGCTTGCCGCGGCCATCGCCGTCAAGGGTGGCGTCGAGATCCTGCGCGATGCGCGAGAGGAAGCGCGCCGGGACAGGGAGGCAAAGGAATGAGGCCTCCCACCATTCACTCCCCCCAAGCCGAAGAAGAAAGGATGCCATCATGGTAGAAGGCCGCACTTCAACGAGTCTGTTGTGTCCAGCCTGTCGCGTCGATCTCGTCATGAGCGAGCGCCAGGGCATCGAGATCGACTACTGCCCGCAATGCCGCGGCGTCTGGCTCGATCGCGGCGAACTCGACAAGATCATCGAGCGGAGCGCCGGCGACGAAGCGGCCCGCCGGTCGAGCGGCGGCCGGCTCGGCATGTTCGACGAGCATCGCGGGCGCGGCGATCATGACAGGAAGCACGGCTACGAGCGCGGCCATCATCGCCGCAAGAGCTTCCTGAGCGAACTGTTCGACTGAGATGCTGTGGATTGGCCGCCGCACCACGGGCCCTTCGGGTGAAGGTGTGAGAACGGCCCGCGCCATGGGCGCCGCCCCCTTGAGCGCCCATGGCGAACGATTCCGGCGAGGATGGAGAGCAAGGACGCCGACGCGCGGTCGTCCTGTGCTCCTCGCGCTAGCTGGGCTCGCGCTTGCGCCCGGCCTGTCCGGCTGCTCGCCCGCTTCCAACGACAAGGATGCGGGCGAGCGGCATGACCGTCGCTCCGTCTCCAATCTCGTTGGCGAACATATCTATGCCTGCGCCGATGGATCGCGCGTGGACGCCGATTTCCTCGCCGACGGCCTGACCCTCGATCTCACGATTCTGCCGGATGGTCGTTCGGTGCGGCTGGTCGCGCCGGCCACCGGCCTCACCTTCGTGGGCGACAAGCTCAACGTGTCGCTCTCCGGCGGTGATCGGATGACGCTGTTGCGCCCCGATGCGCCGCCCCTGACCTGCACGCGGCTCAGGTCCAATACCGCACCGCCCTGACAGCGAGCCGCACGGTCCTCACCACAGAAGCGCGCCTCGCGAAGGAACCACGTCATGATCGAAAAGCTCCGCCTCGAAATCCCCATACTTCTCCCCGACGTCACCGATGCGGCCGATGCCTGCGTCGGCAGGCTCGTCGCGGCGCTTAAGGACCGGCCCGGTGTCGAGCAGGCGCATGTGGTCGCGGCCGACGCCGCCAGCCCTGCGACGCTGTGCGTCCATTTCGACCCGCAAGTGGTGACGCTCGCACGCATCCGCGAACTCGCCCATGCCTCGGGAGCGGAAATCGCGGACCGCTACGGGCATATCCTTTGGGAGGTCGATGGCATCGGTCACGCACGCCGCGCGCGCACGGTCACCGAAAGCCTTCGCGCCCTGTCCGGTGTGATCGAAGCGGACGCCTCGGCCGCCGGCATGGTGCGCATCGAATATGATCGCGATCAGCTCTCCCGAGACGACATCAGCGCTGAACTGACGAAGCTCGGCGCAACGCCCAGACCTGTGCCGGCGGCGGCAGATGCTCATGCCCGCCATGTCGATGGCCCTGCGCAACCGAAGCGGGAGCATGGCCCCGACGACGGTCACGATTACGCGCATGGCGGTCTGCTCGGGGCCAATACCGAACTGATCTTTGCGCTCGCCTGCGGCGCGACCCTGGGGATCGGATTCGCAATCGAGAAGCTGGTGGCGGGCGCGCCGGCCTGGCTGCCGTTTACGCTCTACGTGGCCACCTATCTGTTCGGCGGCTTCTACACGCTGCGCGAGGCGATCGACAATCTCCGGCTGAAACGCTTCGAGATCGACACGCTGATGCTGGTGGCGGCCGCCGGCGCGGCGGCGCTCGGCGCCTGGGCCGAGGGCGCGCTGCTGCTGTTCCTGTTCAGCCTCGGCCATGCGCTCGAACATTATGCCATGGGCCGCGCCAAGCGCGCGATCGAGGCGCTGGCCGAACTGGCGCCGCGCACCGCTACCGTGCGCCGCTCCGACGGCGGCACGAGCGATGTTCCGGTCGAGGATTTGAAGGTCGGCGAAATCGTCGTCGTGAAGCCCGACGAGCGTGTGGCCGCGGATGGATTTGTCGTGAAAGGCATCACCGCCATCAACCAGGCGCCGGTGACGGGCGAGAGTATGCCGGTGGACAAGCGTCCCGTGCTGGATGATGCGGCCGCCCGCGCCGATCCCGACCGGATCGACGCGGCAAGCAGGGTGTTCGCCGGCACCATCAATGGCAGCGGTCTCGTCGAGATCGAGGTCACGCGCCTGTCCACCGAAAGCACGCTCGCCAAGGTGGTCAAGCTGGTCAGCGAGGCCGAAACGCAGAAGTCTCCGACGCAGCGGTTCACCGACAGGTTCGAGCGCTTCTTTGTGCCTGCGGTGCTGGCGCTGGCCTTCATCCTGCTGTTCGCCTGGGTCGTGGTCGATGAGCCGTTCCGCGACAGCTTCTATCGCGCAATGGCGGTGCTGGTTGCGGCAAGCCCCTGCGCGCTCGCCATCGCCACGCCCAGCGCCGTTCTCTCCGGAGTCGCGCGAGCGGCTCGGGGCGGCGTGCTGATCAAAGGCGGCGCGCCGCTCGAACTGCTCGGTTCGCTCGACGCGATCGCCTTCGACAAGACCGGCACGCTCACCAAGGGCGAGCCGCGCATCCATCAGGTCGTCACCGCGCCCGGCGTATCCAGGGAGGATATGATGGCGGTGGCCGTGGCGGTTGAATCGCTGAGCGATCACCCGCTTGCGCAAGCCATCGCGCGCGACGGGCGCGATCATATCGGCGAGCGTCAGGTTCCGCAGGCGGAGAGTCTGAAGAGCCTTACGGGCCGCGGCGTCTCGGCCGTCATCGGTGAGGACGAGGTTCTCATCGGCAAGGCCGAGATGTTTGGCGCCGACGGCATCGCTCCGCTCTCGCAGGGGATGCACGACATGCTCCCGCTGCTGCGCGAGACCGGCCAGACAATCATGATCGTCCGTCGCGGCGAGCGGGATCTAGGCGTGATCGGATTGCTCGACACGCCCCGTGAGGAAGCACGCGAGGCGCTCGAACGGCTGCGCGCGATCGGCATCCGGCGGATGATCATGATCTCCGGGGATCACCAGCTTGCTGCCGAAGCCATCGCTCGGGACGTGGGACTTGACGAGGCTTGGGGCGATCTCCTGCCCGAAAACAAGGTGGACGCGATCAAGAAGCTCCGCGCCGAAGCTAAGGTCGCGATGGTAGGCGACGGTGTGAACGACGCGCCCGCCATGGCGACGGCGACCGTGGGCATTGCGATGGGTGCGGCGGGATCGGACGTGGCGCTCGAAACCGCCGACGTTGCCCTTATGGCCGATAATCTCGACCATCTCCCTTTCGCGGTCGGCCTGAGCCGCCGGACGCGATCCGTGATCCGGCAGAATGTATTCGTCAGCCTTGGCGTGGTCGCGCTTCTCGTGCCGGCGACGATCCTCGGGCTCGGCATCGGACCTGCTGTTGCAGTCCACGAAGGCTCGACACTGCTGGTCGTGTTCAACGCGCTGCGACTGTTGGCCTATGCCGACCCCCAACAGAGGCGTGCTCGGTCGCCCGCGTCCCCGAGCAGCGCTGCGCGCTAGCGGATGTGAGACGCGAGCCGATGGCCTTCGACATCCGTCAACTGCGTTACGCCATTGCGGCGGCAGACCACGGCAGCTTCTACCGCGCTGCTCGTGCCCTCGACATTGAGCAGTCCACTCTCAGTCGCAATATTCTGAAGCTGGAGCGTGCCGTCGGCATGCCGATATTCGAGCGCTCCCGCGCTGGTGTTACCCCGACGCTGGCGGGCAGTGCCTTCCTGCGCGGATCGAGATCGATCGTCACCAATGCGGACAAGCTCGTCGCGATGATGCGCGCTGCCGGTCAGGGCCGTGCTGGAGGCCTTCGATTGGGGCATAACAGTTCGGTTTCGGCAGGCCATCTGCGCGCGACCATGATGAGTTGGAGCCAGGCGCATCCCGCTGTGGAAGTCGAGTGCGTCGAGGCTGACCGCAGCGTTTTGCTCGCAGGACTGGATACCGGCGAGATCGATATAGCCATCCTGATGGGCGCACTGGCCCACGAGGGTTTTCGATCCGAGCCGTTTTGGAGCGAACGAGTCCTGGTCGCGCTCCCGACGGCAAATCCACTGGCGGAATGCGAAATCGTGCATTGGACGGACCTGCGCAACGAACGCTTCCTGTTGCCCGCAGCCGATCCGGGCTCTGAAATTCGCGATCTACTGCTCGGAAGGTTGCCCGCGTCAGCGTCGAAGCCGGACATTCGAATGCACCAATCGAGCCGGGAAACGATCCTGAGCGTTTTGGGCGGTGGCCGCGGCGTCACCATTGTGTGCGAGGGCGCCACCGGCGCGGTTTATCCCGATGTTGTGTATCGTCCGATCCATGGGGAACAAGGCCCGGCGTTGATCGGATATTCGGGCTACTGGCGGGATGACAACTGCAATCCTGCGCTTCGGCGTTTCCTTGAATTCATCAAGACACGGTATGCTCTGTCTTTTGATTTTACCAAGGAATCTCAGTAAAATGGCTAGGCAGGTTTATGGAGTGACCACCATGTTTTCGGTTGGGACAATCGTCATCGTTCTGGTTACATTGCTCATCGGATTTGCGGGAGGTTTTATCTTGCGGCCCGTGATCGCGCCGATGCAACAGGCGGACGTCGACACGTTCACGTCGCCGGTAGCTCCAGCGTCCAGCCAGGCGCGCGGTACTCAGTATTTCATGTCGCATATAGACGAGGCGCGCCAAGTCGTGGCCGGCTGCCGCGACGGCACTGTGCGAGGCGGAGAATGCGCCAATGCCGAGGAGGCGATCATCAAGGTGGATGCGGAGGAGCGTCGGAGGCGCTTTCTCGGCAACTGAGCGCGCACAAGGTGGTCAGTTTTTCGCGTTGTGCCGTCCGCGTGCAAAACCCCGGTCGCTCGCCATGAACCGCGCGAGCATCGGCGCAATGAGCTTCTCGGGCGGCACGGCCTGAGCGCCGGTCTCTGCCGCGAGTGCGGCGGCGTAGGCAGTAAGATCGCGGTGAACGACGGCGGGTAGCTCGACAGTCACTTTGACAGGTCGGTCATCAGCGATCGCTCCGAGCTTCAACTTGGTCATCGCGTTTCACCTATTGGTTCGAGGACGAGGTCGCGGGTGACGATCACGCGCAGCGGATGGCCAGGCCGGATGGTGAGCGTCGGCTGCACGTTAAGCTGCCGACGCACGACCTGCTGGCCCGTCTGATTGATGGTCCCCTGCGTGCCCCAGCGCAGCGCTCGGCTCAGAGAGTCGTCGCCGCTGGTTGTGAGTTCGGACCCCACACCGAGAAGCGTCGAGATAGCAGCGGCCTTCAGCAGGTTGCCCCAATGCTGATTGACCTGATCCTGGAGGCCCGCGAACCCCGCGCCATCGGCGCCGGGCTGGCGCTCGAGAACGATCGAGCGGCCGTCCGGCATGATGAGCCGGTCCCAGGCTAACAGCACCCGCGTCTGCCCGGCTGCGATCTCGCTGTCATATTCGCCGATCAGCCGCGCGCCCTGCGGGATGAGCAGGATGCGGCCGGTCGGGCTGTCATAAACGTTCTGCGTGACCTGCGCGGTGATCTGGCCGGGAAGATCGGAGCGGATGCCGGTAATGAGGGCTGCGGGCACAATGCTTCCGGCCTGCACGATATTGGGCGATGCTGGCGCGCTTAGCCGCTCGACGCTCACCGTGCGCTGGTTCGACGCCTGCGCCATGAACGCCCGCTTCCCGGCCTGATCGCCCTCGGCGGCGGCCGCCTGCTGCTGCGCCGGCTGCGGCGCAGCCTGCCCCGGCAGGGCCACCGACGGGAGACCCGCCGTCCCGCTGTTGCCCGCATTGCCGCCGAGGAACACGCTGCTCATGCGAGCGGAGTCGCGCTCCTGCTGCGCGCGCTGCCGGGCAGCTTCCTCTGCTTGCGCGCGCGGGTCAGGCTGACCCGGCTGCGCGCCGACCGGCAGCACCGGCACATTCTCGCCGCGCTGCTGGGCGGACACGATCGGCCGGCCGAGATCGCCCGGAAGCGGCGGGCCGAGACGCGGCGCCTGCGCATAGTCCCGCGGACCCGACGTGATGGTCTCGGCCGTGGCGCGGCTCTCGGTATTGTAGAGTTCTTCCGCCTGCCGCTCGCTGGCCGGTTTGAGGGCGTAGATCAGCGAGCCGCCGATGCCGAGCCCGGCGACGACGCCCATGACGGTCAGCGCCTTGCGCGACAGCCGCATCACGCGCGGCGGGTCGCCCCTGAGCTGGAATGGCCTCGGATCGGCAGGAGCCGGCGACGGAGCCGGATCAGCGGCAGGCATGTCGGTGCGATCGTTCACGGCCGCCGCTCCCGTCCATCATTGCGCGCGATGCGGACGCGCTGCTCACTGCGCCGATCGCCCAGCCGCAGCTCTGCGGCGGCGAACAGGCGATCGACCACCATGTAGCGGCCCTGCACGCGGTAATTGACCAGCTCGGCGTCGCCGGCCGCACCGGCTACAAACAGCGGCGGCATCTCGCCCTGCGAGATCCCGGCCGGAAACTCGATGAAGACCTGTCGGCCATCGTCGAACGCGCGGACCGGACGCCACGGCGCTCGCTCGCCGTCGATCCGATAGCGGAAATTGAGCGCGGACACGTCCACGCCGCTCGCCACCGGCGCAGCGGTGGCTGCCGCCGCATTGGCGCTCCGCAGCGCGATGAGCTGATCCTGCGGGTAGGTCCAGGACACCGACGCCATGTAGGTCGAAGGCGTCGCGCGCAGTTCGAGGTGATAGGTGCGGCGGTCGGTGTTGATGACGAGGTTGGTTGCGATGTCGGGCCGCGTGGGCTTCGCGAGGATATGAACGCGCGCGGTCGGGCCGCTGCCGCTGATCGTGTCGCCGATAATCCAGCGCACAGTATCCCCGGCCGCGACCGGCCCCGGCCCGACGAGCTGCTCGCCTTCCTGCAAGGCAATGTCCGTCACCTGCCCGGGCGCGGTATAGACCTGATAGAGCGCACCATCGGTCCACGGATATTGCTGGATGGCGTTGAGGAACCCGTCGCGCACCGGCTGCACACGGGCGGCGGCGTTGGCGGCGCCGACGCGGCGGCGCGGATCGGCAGGCTCGGGCGGCGATGCGGATTCGCCGACCGGCTTCAACTGGCCGGGCAGCGGCAGCGGCTCGGGGATCGTTACCACCTCGACCGCGCGTGGCGCTTCGGGCGCGGGCGTCGCTGCGATCTCGCGTGGCGGATCGTCGTAGGCGATTGCGGGCGGCCGGGCGGACGTGGTGGCGCAGCCGGCGAGCGCGGCTGCGGAGGCGATCAGCGCCGCCGATGCGACGCGGGGAAACGGTGGGCGCGTCATTGCGACAGCTCCTTTGACCAGTTGAGGGCATTGACGAAGATGCCGAGCGGGTTCTTGCGCAGGGCGTCGGGCGTTCGCGGCGGCTGCACGACGACGGTGAGGATCGCCGACCAGCGTTCGGTGGCGGCAAGGCTGCCGTCCTGATAGCGGCGCTCGGTCCAGGCGACGCGGAAGCTGTCGGGCGACGCGCGGATCACGCTGGACACGTCCACCGCGACCTGCACGCGGCCGACATTGGCGAACGGGTCGTTGGCGCGGGCGTAGTCGTTGAGCGCCAGCGCGCCGCGGTCGGTCGTGAAATCGTAGGCGCGGAGCCAGTTCTGGCGGACGATGACCGGATCGGCCGGGATGCTGCGCACCTGCTCGATGAACCGCGCTAGGTGGAACGCCACCTGCGGATCGGTCGGACGGTAGCCGGCCTCGGCCGGCGCGACCGCCTGCGCTTCGCCGAGCCGATCGACCTGCACGACCCACGGTACGATATGGCCGCGCGCGGACTGCCAGATCAGCCCGCCGGCCAGGCCGCCCGAAAGAGCGAGCGAGCCAAAGAAGGCGAGCCGCCAGTTCTTCGCCTGCACGCGGGCAGAGCCGATGCGGTCGTCCCAGGCTTGGGCGGCGCGCTGGTAGGGCGTCGTGGGTTCGGGCGTCTGCCCGTAGCGGATGGTGGGGCGTCGGAACATTGGCGGCTAATCCTTCTGGCTGAGATCGACGGATGCGCCGCTGCCGCCACCGTCACCGGAGCGCAGCGTGTGGGCGGCGACGGTCGCGCCGTGAGTCATGGTCTGGCGGCGCTTCATCGCGGCCGCCCAGGCGGGCGGACCGTCCGGCGACGGCGTTGGTGTTGACGGGTCGCCGGAGATCGTCCCGCCGGTGGCGGTCACGGCGGCGCGGCCGCCCGAGCGATAGCTGTCCTTGAGCGAGGCGGCCGCCCGGCGGAGCGGCGACATGGCTGCGCCTACGGCAGCCTTGCCGACGCCGCCGGCCCCACCCGCGACGGCGGCCGCGCCGGTCTTCCCGGCCGAGCCGAGCGCATAGGCGCTGCTGGCGGCCCCGGATGTGAAGGCCGCGCCGCGCGCCGCGCCGCCGATCGCACCAGCGACCGCACCGGCGCCAAGACGGGCGGCGGCCGCACCGCCGGCCAGCGCGCCGCCCGCGGCGAGCGCCGTGCCGGCCGCGGCACCCGCGCCGAGCGCAGGGCCGCCCGAGACGATGCCGTTGGCGATCGACGGGCCGAAGATGCCAAGCCCGAGCAGGCAGAGCGAGGCGAGCGCGACAGCCATCGCGTCTTCGATCGTCGGCTGCGCGCCACCGAAGCCGGCGCGGAACTCGTCGAACAGGGTCGAGCCGATGCCGACGATCACGGCGAGCACCAGCACCTTGACGCCGGACGAGATCACCAGCCCCAGCACGCGCTCGGCCATGAAGGCGGTCTTGCCGAACAGGCCGAACGGGATGAGCACGAACCCGGCGAGCGTCGCCAGCTTGAACTCGATCAGCGTGATGAAAAGCTGGATCGCCAGTATGAAGAAGGCGAGGATGACCAGCGCCCAGGCGAACAGCAGCACAGCGATCTGGATGAAGTTCTCGAAGAACGACACCCAGCCCATCAGATCGGAAATGGATTCGAGGATCGGCTGGCCAGCTTCCAACCCGACCTGCGCTACGCGGCCCGGCTGGAGCAGCTCGGCGGCGGTGAAGCCGGTGCCCGAGGCTTTCAGGCCGAGGCCGGTGAAGCTCTCGAAGACGATGCGGGCGAGGCTGTTCCAGTTGCCGATGATGTAGGCGAAGACGCCGACGAACAGTGTCTTTTTGATGAGGCGGGCAAGAATGTCGTCATCGGCGCCCCAGCTCCAGAACAGCGCCGCAAGCGTCACGTCGATGACGATCAGAGTGGTGGCGATGAACGCCACCTCCCCGCCGAGCAGGCCGAACCCGCTGTCGATGTAGCGGGTGAAGACATCCAAGAAACGATCGACGACGCCGGTGCCGCCCATGTCAATTCTCCTGCGGGGTGGCCGCATCGGCGATGCGGGCGGCGGGACGCGCGCCGGGCGCGAGGAAGCGGCGGCGGTTCTCGGCCCAGGCGCGGAGGCAATCGGGATCGCTCGCGCCGGCCGGTCCAAGCGATTGACACCGGCGCAGCTCGATCAGCAGCGGGTCCGTCGCCGGGGTTTCGGCGACGGTCGCCGGCGCCTCGCGCGCGGGTTCGGGCGGCCGGCTCATCTCGATCGCGGTCATAGTGATCGCGATGGCGACGAACACGATCGCGCCGATCCGGGCCAGGAGCTTGCTGTCCACGGGCGTCAATCGTGGAACATGCGCGCGTTGCCCGGCTGGTAGCCGGTGCGCGGGCTGAGGAACCGGCGGAGCTGCTCGCGGGCCTGCGCCTGCGCGGCCGCCCGCTGCGCCATGTCGAGCGACTGCGCCCGGCCCTGCGCCGCGACGAGCGCGGTCAAATCGGCTAGCTGCTGCGATTGCAGGGCGATGAGCTGGTTGCCGGCCTGGGCGGCTTGCAGCGCGCCATCGGCTGACTGGCTGGCGTTGACGAGCCGGTCGAGCGTGGTGCGCGAGCCGTCGATGTTGCCGACCACGCCGGCCTGCACTTTCAGCGCGTCCTCGAACGCGCCGACGCTCGCCTCCCAGCGGCTGCGGGCATCGGCGACGAGCGACTGATCCGAGCCGGACAGGTTGGTGCCCCGATAGCGTTGCGAGAACGCCTGGTCGATGGAGCGCACGTCGTAGGCGATGCGCTGCGCCTCGGAGAGAAGCTGCTGCGTGCGCTGGAACTGGCTCTGAAGCTGCTGAAGCTGACTGAACGGCAGCGAAGTCAGGTTACGCGCTTCGTTGAGAAGACTCGTCGCCTGGTTCTGGATTTGCTGAATCTGATTGTTGATCTGCTGGAGCGACCGGGCGGCCGTCAGCACGTTCTGCGCATAGTTGGTGGGATCATAGACGATCCCGCCGAACTGCGCGTAGGCCGGGGTCGCGGCAGTGATGCCGATGACGCCCGACGTGGCGAGGACGCCGGCCACGATGGCTCGGCGCAGGATTCTGGTCTTCATAGCGGTAACTCCTGCTGGCTGGGGGGAAGAAGCTCGATCGCCCAGGCGCAGCCGCGATGGCGCAGCCACTCAGCCGCGAAGGCGGAGGCGTCGTGGGTTTCGGTGATCTCGGCGATGCGGAGCTGGTCGGTCTTCGACGACGCGGCGGCGAACGCCAGCGCGACTTCGCCCAGCCCCAGCTCGAACAGGCGGTTTCCCCGCCGCGACTGGCAGTAATAGTCGCGC
Source organism: uncultured Novosphingobium sp. (assembly GCA_964520765.1). GTDB lineage: Bacteria > Pseudomonadota > Alphaproteobacteria > Sphingomonadales > Sphingomonadaceae > Novosphingobium. Next base: position 2,624 of record CAZFPW010000015.1, on the reverse strand, counting down.
TTGGGAGTCGCCCGGCTGAGGATTTCGATCTGACGGTCGTTGAGGCCGAACCGTTCGTAGATCGCAGCGATCTGCGGTTCGGCGGCGCGCTCGTTCGGCAGGAAGATGCGCGTCGGGCAGCTTTCGATGATGGCCGGCGCGATGCTCGACGTCTCGATGTCGGCGAGGCTCTGCGTGGCGAACACCACGCTCGCGTTCTTCTTCCGCAAGGTCTTGAGCCACTCGCGGAGCTGCGCCGCGAAGGCCGGGCTGTCGAGCACCAGCCAGCCCTCGTCTATGATGATGAGCGTGGGCGAGCCGTCCAGCCGGCCCTCGATCCGGTGGAACAGGTAGGAGAGCACCGCGGCGGCCGAGCCGGCGCCGACCAGGCCCTCCGTCTCGAACGCCTGCACCGAGGCTTCACCAAGGCGCTCCGCCTCGGCGTCGAGCAGCCGGCCCCACGGACCGCCGATGCAGTAGGAAGCCAGCGCCTGCTTGAGCTGCTGGCTTTGCAAAAGGACGGAAAGGCCGGTGATGGTGCGTTCGCCGATCGGCGCGGATGCCAGCGAGCCGAGCGCGGACCAGATATGCTCCTTGGCCTGCGGATCGACCGCGACGCCTTCGGAGGCGAGGATCGCCGCCAGCCATTCGGCGGCCCAGGCACGTTCGGCCGGATCGTCGATATGCGCGAGCGGCTGGAGCTGCACGCCGTCACCGGCCTCGTCGGCCAACATCCCGCCGAGATCCTGCCAGTCGCCACCCATGCCGATGGCGGCGGCGCGGATGCTGCCGCCGAAGTCGAAGGCAAAGACCTGGGCGTTCTCGTAGCGGCGGAACTGCATCGCCATCAGCGCGAGCAGCACCGATTTGCCGGCGCCGGTCGGGCCGACGATCAGCGTGTGTCCGACATCGCCGACGTGAAGGGAAAACCGGAACGGGGTCGAGCCTTCGGTCTTGCCGTAGAGCAAGGGGGGCGCACCGAAATGCTCGTCCCGTTCCGGCCCCGCCCATACCGCTGACAGGGGGATCAGGTGGGCGAGATTGATGGTGGAAATCGGAGGTTGGCGGACGTTGGCGTAGGTATGGCCGGGCAGGCTCCCCAGCCACGCCTCGATCGCGTTCATCCCCTCGGGGATCACGGTGAAGTCGCGGCCCTGGATGACCTTCTCGACCAGCCGCAGCTTCTCGGCGGCGATGGCGGGATCGCGGTCCCACACCGTCACCGTCGCGGTGACATAGGCCATGCCGGCATAGTCGGCGCCCAGCTCCTGCAGGGCGGTGTCGGCGTCGGCGGCCTTGTTCGAGGCGTCGCTGTCGAGCAGCGTGGATGCCTCATTGGTCATCACCTCTTTCAAGATGGCCGCGACCGACTTGCGCTTGGCGAACCATTGCCGCCTGATCTTGGTCAGCAGCTTGGTCGCGTCGGTCTTGTCGAGCATGATCGCGCGGGTGGACCAGCGATACTCGAAGGCGAGCCGGTTCAGCTCGTCGAGCAGGCCGGGAAACGTCACGCTCGGGAATCCCGTGATCGTCAGCGTGCGGAGATGATGGTCGCCCAGGCGCGGCTCAAGTCCGCCGGTCAGCGGCTCATCGGCCAGCAGCGCGTCGAGGTGCATCGGTGTTTCGGGCACGCGCACGCGCTGGCGCCGGGTCGAGATCGTGCTGTGCAGGTAGGTCAGCGTCTCGGCGTCATCGAGCCAGCGGACCTCGGGCACGAAGCCTTCCACCAGGTTGAGAACGCGGTCGCTGCGATCGGTGAAGCTCTTGAGCAGCTCCCACGGATCGACGCCGGACGTTGACCGGCCTTCGTAGAGCCAGCCCTCGGCGCGCGCGGCTTCCTCGGCCGGCGGCATCCATAAGAGCGTCAGATAATAGCGGCTCTCGAAATGCGCGCCCTCCTCGCGAAACTGTTCGCGCCGCTCCATATCGACCAGCGCCGATACCGCATCGGGGAACTCGGCGTCGGGGTAGTCGAGCGCGGGCGTGCGCTGCGCCTCGACGAATATCGCCCAACCGGAGCCGAGACGGCGCAGCGAATTGTTGAGCCGCGCCGTCGTCGCCACCAGCTCGGCCGGCGTGGCGCTATCGAGATCGGGGCCGCGGAAACGGGCGGTGCGCTGGAACGACCCGTCCTTGTTGAGAACGAGGCCTTCGCCGACCAGAGCGGCCCAGGGAAGGAAGTCGGCGAGGTGCGCCGCCTTGTGGCGGTATTCGCGCAAGCTCATCATGGCTGCATCCATGTCGGGAAACGGAGGTGGCGACGGGCGACATCGACGAACTGCGGGTCGCGCCGCGCCGCCCAGACCGAGATCGCATGGCCGATGGCCCAGATGACCAGGCCGGCGATCCAGAGGCGCAGGCCGAGACCGATCGCGCCCGCCAGCGTGCCGTTGACGATAGCGAGCGACCGCGGTGCGCCGCCGAGCAGGATCGGCTCGGTCAGCGCCCGGTGGACCGGCGCGAAATAGCCGGGGATCGGCTCGACAGGATCGCCCGCGCCGGTCACGCGATCAGCGCTCCGCCGCCGAAGCTGAAGAAGCTGAGGAAGAACGAACTGGCCGCAAACGCGATGCTGAGGCCGAACACGATCTGGATCAGGCGGCGGAAGCCGCCCGACGTATCGCCGAACGCCAGGGTCAGGCCGG
>CAZFPW010000014.1:19811-24064 GCA_964520765.1 uncultured Novosphingobium sp. | reverse complement strand
GCGATCGACCACTGGATGGATGCGCTGGACGCGGAGACCGGGCTGGCCATCCTGACGAGTTCTGGCACGACGGAGGCGCTCTCATTGCTGCCGCGCGGCAAGCGGGAGGGGGAGCTTCTTGCCGGCCGCACGCTCGTCGAATGGCAGGCGCCCGGCGCCTCCACGCCGGTGCGGCCGATCGACTACGTGCAGTCGATGGTCTGGCTCAGCTATGCGAGCGGCCGCTCCGGCATGCTGCGTTCGGCGGAGGTCCTGGCGCGGAACTACACCACGGCCGCGACCAGGTTCATCCCCCTCATCGCCGCGCGGGCGAGCACGGACTGGCAGCACCACACGGCCCGCGCGACCGCCGCCCACAGGCGCGGCCTGCCCTCGCTCGAGCCAAGTCCCTACGTTCGCGAAAAGGCTGAGGAGGCCGCGGAAATCCAGCAGACGTACCAGGGCCGGGTGCTTCGGCTGCTGGAGGTGCTGCGCGATGAAATGCGCGGAAGGCCGGTGCACATGGCTGGCGGCCTGCCGTTGATCCACGGCATCGCCCAGGAAGGATTGAAGCTGGGGATGGAGCCGGGCCTCGCCGCCGGCAGCCGGGTCAGCACCGGCGGCGGCATGAAGGGCGTGGTCCTGCCTCCGGACCGGGAGAAGACGATCAAGCGGTTCACGGGCGTCGACAAGCTATACGAGGCCTATGGCATGACCGAGATCGGCGATGCCTTCGGCTCGTGCGAGCCTGGCCGGTTCCATATCTGGCCGTGGATCTTGCCCCTGGTTCTGGATGAAAGATCCGGGGCGCTCCTGCCCCGGCGCGGCAAGCAGCGTGGCCGGGCCGCTTTCTTCGACCTTACCGCGCAGACCTATTGGGGCGGCGTCGTCACCGCCGATCTGGTTACGGTCACCTGGGATACCTGTCCCTGCGGCCGCACCACGCCGCAGGTCATCGCGCCGATCTCGCGCATTCAGGCGGGCGAGGGCGAGATTCCCCTGGGATGCGCCACGCCGACGGCGATGCGCCTGGCGATGGAGGCGTTGAACGGCGGTCTGTCATGAGCGTGGCGGGACTATTCTTGCCGGTGGAAACGCGGTTGCCCGATCCGGGGGCGGTGATGTGGTCGCGGTTCGATCTGGGCAATATCGGCTATCGTTCCGAAGAATTCGTCGTCACGGGCAAGGCCCGGGCATTCGCGAGGGTCGAGGGCCGGACGGCTTCAGGCGCTGCCGTGCAAGCCAGCGGGGAGGCGGACTATTCGGTAAGGGCGGTGGTCTTCAGCCCGATCGATACCGCGCGGCAGTCGGGAACCTGCGTCGTCGAATGGCTGAATTGCCGGGAGATCGTGGACACGGCTCCGCAGTGGATTCGGATGCATCGCGAAATGGCGCGCAGCGGGATGACCTGGGTCGGAGTATCCGCCCAGAGCGCCGGGATCGAAGGCGCGTCCGGCGACACCAGGGCGCGGCATCTCAAGGCGCTCGATCCGGGGCGCTATGCCGCGCTGCATCATCCGGGCGACGCCTATTCGTTCGACATCTTCTCCCAGGCGATGGGGCTCGTCAGGGAAGGGCGGCTATCGACCGGGGCTCCGCGCTGCATTCTGGCGACGGGGTCTTCCCAATCGGCCCGCTACCTGACGACCTACGCCAACCTGATCGATCCTCTGGCGCAGGTGTGCGACGGCTTCCTGCTGTCCGGCCGGCACCGCTCGGCGGCCACGCTGGAGGGGGCTTCCATCTGTGGCGGACGCGTGCCCATTCGCGGCGATGTGCGTGTGCCGGTCTTCGTCCTGCAGCCGGAAACCGATCCGTTCGGGCGCATGATGTCCCATGAGGTGCGCCAGGAGGATGCTCCGCGCTTTCGCCTGTGGGAGGTCGCCGGAGCGGCGCATGGCGACAGTTACATGGCGAAGGCCGGGAACGTCGACGATGGACTGGATGTCGAGCGACTCGCGGCGGCCTATAGGGTGCCGCCGGGCGCGTGGCTGCCCCTGCGGCTGCCGATGAACGCTTCACCCGCGTTCCACTACGTCCACCAGGCGGCGCTCAGGCACCTTGAAGCCTGGGCGTTGGGTGGGGCGCCGCCGCCGGCCGGATCATGGCTGAGCGGCGATTCCGGTGGAGGCATCGCCCGCGACGAATGGAGTGTCGCCACGGGTGGCGTGCGCACGCCCTGGGTCGATTGCCCGGCCCTGATCTACAGCGGGGACAACAGCGAAACGGGTGAGTTCGAAGGTCTGTTCGGAAGCACGCTCCCGCCGCCCCCGAACATTCTCGCCGCCCTCTATCCCGGTGGTGAGGCCGACTATCTGCGTCAGTTCGACACCGCTCTCCAACGCACGATCGCCGGCGGCTTCATGCTGGAGGCCGATGCGGAGGAAAGTCGGCAACTGGCGCGTATCTTTTTCAGGCAAGCGAAGGCCGACGTCGGAGACCGGCCCGACGCCGCCTTCGCCTAACTTGGGCTGGTTAGCGGCTGACCAGTCCCTTGAGCTGTCGTGCCGCGCGATTGCGCAGCGCGGCCGGCGCTTCATAGGCAACCTGCATGACGGTCACGGCGATGTCCTTCTTGACGACCACCGCTTCGTCGCTTGCCTCGTCAGCGCGCGGGGCGCGGGTGTTCCGCTCGATCCCCACGCCCGGCAAGGCGGGGGAGCCGGGGCGGAACTTGCTGATATCCGAAACGAACTGCCCGATGTGGTCCTCATAGGTGCCGAGGCGGGTTAGCCGCCATTGCGCCCCGGTCGGATCGTCGGGGAAATTGACGTTGAGGACGACGCCTTCGGGCAGCAGGCGCTGCCCCGCTCCCGCGGAGGCGGTCAGCTTCCCGACCAGTTCGGCCGACAGCGCCGCGATCTGCTTCGCCAGCGCATCGGGCGCGCCGGGATTGCTTGAGGTGTTGAGTCCGGCGCTCAGCGCGATCGCGGGAAGGCCGCGCGCGCCGGCGAACTGGGCATTGCTGACCGTACCCGATCCCAAGACGATACGGGCCAGGTTCTGCCCTTCGTTGGGGCCGGAAAGGACGAGATCGGGTGCGCGTCCCCAGCGCTGTTTCGCCACGATGTCGATGCCGTAAAGCGTCGCCATGACGGGGGTGCCGTCCACATAGAAGAAGTCGCGCTCGAAACCCGGCTTGGTCATGGGACCCGCGCCCGGCGCCCCGGCCTGGGCGGCAAGAGCGCGGCAATCCTCCTTCAAGGGTTCGAGCGGACGCATGTAACGAACGGCGGTGCCCATCCCGCTCTGGTTGCCACAGGGCACCGAGACGATGACGTCGTGGCCCTGGGCCTTGAGCGCATCGTAAAGCGCCTTGACGTTGTTCGACAGGCCATCGTCGTTGGAGATGACGATGTTGTGGGCCAGGGCCGGGACAGGCAGCAGGGCCATGGCAATCGCGGCGGTTAGCCTAAGCGTCATGCGGCAATTCTCTCCGAATTTGGGTCGTGTCATCCTGGCATGAAACGCAAGGCCCGGCCCGGACGAACCGGAGCCGGGCCCCGCTTGCCTCAGAACCTCTTGTTGATTCCGAACTGAACCAGCCGGCCGAGAGTCTGGCCGTTGGTGAAGCCATTCTGCCGGGCGCCACCGTCCCGCAGCAACGGAGGATCGGTGTTGAAGACGTTGTTGACGTTCAGCGTCAGCGACAGATCGCGGGTCAGGTTATCGCCGTCGAAATCGTACTTGAAGAACAGGTTGACCACGTTGAACGCGCCTACGCGGTCCTGCATGCGGGTGGTGGAGCGGGCCGTGTCATAGCCGTGCGTGTGGTACAGGGTGGCCTGCGCGCGGAACTGGCCGATGTTGGCGCCGAGCGAGGCCATGAAGCGCAAGGTCGGCTCGTCGAGGCGAAGCAGGTCGACCTGCGGTGCGATGGGACTGACCTGATTGGTCCTGACCGTCTGGTAGTTCCCTGCGAAGCTGGCGTCGATCGAGCCGAAACTGGTCGGCCGGGTATAGTAAAGGTTGAAGTCGATCCCGCCGAGACGGAACAGGCCGAGATTGCGCGCGCGGACGTCGTAGCTGACGAGGATGCGCGGGCCGCCGTCCCGGTTGATCGATTCGATCGGCCTCCCCTGCAGGATTGTCGCCTCAAGCGCGGCCATTCCGCCGGTGACTTCATTCGCAAGACGAGCGATCTCCACGGAGTCCGGCCTGATCGTGAGCAGATCGGGGAACTCCCGGAAGAAGGCCTGGGAGTCCGAGCCTCCCAACGGGCTGTTGATCGCATCGCGATAGTCGATGCGATAATAGCTGACGTTCATCGTCAG
>CAZFPW010000014.1:0-19711 GCA_964520765.1 uncultured Novosphingobium sp. | reverse complement strand
TTGCCCGTGATGGTGATCCAGTCGACCGGCTTCCAGGTCAGCGCGAACTTCGGATTGAAGGTGGAGCCGAAGTCGCTGTAGCTGTCATACCGGCCCGAGGCGGAGAAGCTCAGTTCCTGCAGGCCGCCCGTGGCGTTGTCCGGTCCGAAGATCGGCACCTGGATTTCACCGAAGACCGACTTGACCTTCTGGGTATACGACACGGCCGGCGGCATCGAGTAGTTGGCCGTATTGGTCTTCTGCTGGGTGTACTTGGTGTTCATGTATTCCGCGCCGATGGCGACCTTCACGTCGCCGCCCGGCAGGCTGAACAGGGCGCCGTCGACGATCGCCCTGACATCGGTGAACTGGTGCCAGGCGACGCCGATGTTGTGCTTGAGCAGCCCGGCGAGGACCCCGGGCCTCGTCTGGGTGATATCGTAGGGATTGATCGCCGTATCGAACGTCGTGCCCGCGATTGCAGCGCGCTGCGCCACCGCGTCGAGATCGATGTTGTCGAACAGGGTCTTGCTCTCACCGTAGTTGAACAGCGTGCGCAACTGCCAGTCGCCCCGGCCGCCGAGCTTCGCGGTGAACTGGGGGGTGACGTTCCAGGTGTCGTAGACGTTGCGGGTGGTGCGCGCGTAGTCCCCGAACACCGGGCCATAGCTGAAGCTGACCGTCTGGCTGCGGCCCGTGCCGTCCAGATTGCGATAATAGGGATTGCTCGACGGCATCGTCAGGTTGGAGCCCCGCGCCGGTCCGACGCTGCCCTTGTCCTCGCGCCAGGTATAGTAGGCCTTGATGTCGACGCTCAGCCAGTCGCTGAGGTCCTGGTACAGGCTGGCCAGGACGTGATGTTGTTCACCCGCGGGGTAGAACGCCTGGAAATCGGAAATGTCGCAAGTGTTGGGCAGGGCGGACACCGTCCCTCCGGGCATCGGATAGTTGAGCCCGCCGACCGACACGTTCGCGTTGTTGCAGGCGCGTTCCTGGCCCAGCCCATAGGTGGCGTTGGCCGGATTCCAGTCGATGTTCTGCACGTAGTCGCGGCTGCGGCCGTAGAGTGCATTATGCTTCGAATAGGAATAGGCGACATAGAGCGAGCCGGTGCCCCAGTCCTTGCCGGCGATGGCGTTGGCGTCCCAGGTCCAGTAATCGTCGCCGAAGCCGTAGCGGGCGCCGACCTTGAGTCCGTCGAAGCGCTTGCGGGTGATGAAGTTGATGACGCCGCCGATGGCGTCGGAACCGTAGACGGCCGAGCCGCCGTCGGTCATCGCGTCCACCCGCTCGATGGCGCCCGGCGGGATCGCGTCGGGGTCGACCGCCACAGTGCCGATGCCGGCGCCCACCACGCGGTGGCCGTCGAACAGAACGAGCGTGAGAGCCGAGCCGCTGGTCGAGCTGCCCGGCAGGTTGCGCAGGTTCGGACGGTTGATCGTCGAGACGGCATTGCCGCCGGCCGTGCCGCCGCCCGGCTGGGGCAGCACGTTGAAGAAGTTGGTCGCCTGCGGAATTTTCGTGAGAAGATCGTTGGTCGTGACCGCGCCGGTCGCCTGGATCTGGTTCTCGCCCAAGGCGATCACGTTGGACCCGGCCGGCGAGACGCCGCGAATCAACGAGCCGGTGACGACGATGTCGTTGCCGTCGGTTTCGCTGCTCGGCGCCGTACTGTCCAGCGCGCTGTCCGCCGTCTGCGCGAGCGCCGTAGTCGACAGGGCCAGGGCGAAATACGCCGAGCCGAGCCTGAGCGCCGTGGCCACGCCAGCGGTGCGCGAAATCATGCGATTCATTCCAGAAGCCTCCCCTCATTAGACGCCAGTGCGTTCCTTCGCATCTGGTCACCCTCAGCAATGACAGATCGGGCAGATCGGTCTATGCTGTCAAATGCCCTTTAGGTCATAAAGGATACCTTGAGAGTATGTCTCTCTCGCTTGCCAAGCTGCGTCATCTGGCGACCGTCGCCGAAGAAAAGAGCATATCGCGGGCCGCCGAAGTGCTCGGCATCAGCCAGCCCGCGCTCAGTCGCAGCATCGCCGCGGTGGAAGAGCGCTATGGCGTGAAGGTGTTCGAGCGTGGGCGCAGCGGGGCGGAACTGACCGCGGCGGGGGTCCCGATCGTGAACGAGGTGCAAGCCCTGCTCCGTAACATCGAAACGCTGGACCAGAACCTGGTGCAGTACGGCAGGGGCAATCTTGGTTCGCTTTCGTTCGGGATCAGCCCTCAGCTTGGCAGCTTCCTGCTGAAGACGATTTCCCTGACGATCTTTCGGGAGAATCCCGACGTTCAATTGCAGGCCGTCATCCGTTCCGCTCCCGAGCTGGCCGAGGCCTTGCTGCGCAACGAGATCGAGTTCTTCATCTGCATCGACAGTCAGTTGAGCGACCACCCGGAAATGGAGGTCGATCTCATCTGCCAATCCGCGGCGGTGTTCTGCGTCCGGGCCGGCCACCCCTTGGCCGGGAAGGAGCGAGTCACTCTCAACGACATGAGAGCATTCCCCTTCGCTTCCCCGATCAGGGTCGCCAGCAGGGGGTCGGGTTATCGCGATGCGAACCTGACCTGCGACAACTATCATATCCTGCGCGACGTGGTCGAAGAGAGCGACATGGTGTTTGCCTGCACCCCGAGCTTCATTCGCGGCGAGATCGAAGCAGGCCGCCTGCATGTCCTGGATATTGCCGATCGCCCCTTGCAAGGGCGTCCCACCTTCATCGCCCGACGGCGAGGGCGCAACATCTCTCCGATCGCCAGCTTCGTCATGAACGCGACGCGGGCGGCCTTGCTGGATGAATCCTAGCCTGGAAATCGGCCGAACGGGTGATTGGGGTGATTGCTTCGGCTATCGCCGGGGCCTATCCTGAAACGATGCTGCGCTATCCAGTTGGAGCTGTTCTGCTTGGCGGGCTCGTTGCCGGGGCTCCCGTTCAGGCGGTCGCTTCCGCGAACCTGCCCGATATGCATGGGGCCGCGATCGTCCTCTCCGCCGAGGAAGGCGTCCTGGGCATCGAAACCGTTTCCCGGTGCCTGACCGAGGCCGGGATGCGCGTGGCCGAGCCTGCCGCATACCTTGCCCACTTCAGTCGCGCCGTCCGGCCGCGCAAGATGGTGGTCGAGCTGGGTGAAGGGGATGCGCCGACCGACGCCATCCACCGCCGCGTCCGCTGGGGCCGAACCGTGGAAACGGCCGCCCTGGCGATCTCGGAAATATCCTCCGGCAAGGTCGTGCTCAGGGTGGAGGCCCGCCGTAAGCTGCGACGCGATGGAAAGGGGGCGGGCTTGGTCCTGACCGACCTGTGCAAGGTCATCCAGCGGTCGGTAGGGGTGGCGCCGCGCCAGGGCTGACCCCGGCGGGCAATTCCACGGTGAAGGTTGTCCGTCCGCCTTCGATGGACTGGCAGGCGATCCGGCCTCCGTGCCTGACAGCCACGGTATGCACGAAGGCCAGGCCCAGGCCGACGCCATAGGTACCCGCCGGGGCGCTGCTCTGGAAACGCTCGTAGAGAACCGCCATGCGCCACGGCTCGATCGCCTCGCCATCGTTGGCGATCGCGATGCTGGCCCATTTGCGTCTGCCGTCCTGCCTTGTCGTTCCCGACAGGGTGACCACGGAATTTCGCGGGCTGAACTTGATCGCATTGACGATCAGGTTGCCCAGCATCCGCGCCAGCAGCGATGGATCGCCGGATACTTCCAGCTCGGGTTCCGCGAAATCGTACTCGATCTCGACATTCTTGGCCGAAGCCAAGGGCCACAGCGTCTCCGCCGCATCGGTGGCGAGGGCCAGCAGGTCGACAGGCTCGACCTTCACTTCCACCGTCTGTGCACGCGCCAGATGCACGAAGTCGTCCGCCAGCTTCAGTGTGCGCCCCGCATAACCGCGAATCCGCGCCGCCGCGTCGGGGGAGATCGCCTCTCTCCCCAAGCCGTTCACGAACGAGAGGAGCGATGCCTGGGGCGCCCGCATATCGTGCGAGAGAAGCTCCAGCGCGTCATTGCGCTGGCGCTGGGTGGTGACGATGTCGGTATTGTCGACGATCCTGATGACATAGCCGACAAGTTCGTGCGCGCTGTTGCGCTGCGGCTGGAAGCGGACGTCGAAGCATTGGCCGCCTACGGTCTCTGCGGCGCAGTTCCAGGGAACGCCGCCAAGCCGCGATACCGCGAAGAACCGTAGCGGAGAGCGGCCGTCGGGGCTGAGGCAATGGAGGTAGTTCAGCAGATCGTCGGCATAGAGCAGATCGCCCGGGCCGTTCAGCTCTCCGAACAGTAGCTTGGCCTTCTGGTTGGCGAACACCGTCAGGCCCTGAACATCGGTGACGATCACGCAATCGGGCATCTGCGAGAGGCGGTCGTTCAGGAATTTGCTCAGATCCCGTTCCCGCTCGACAGCGCGGCTCAGCAGGTGAATCTGGCGGTCGAGCACGTCGGCCGGCGCATCGTCCGCCTGCTCGCGCGCCAGGAGCGCGCTGATGGCGGCGGACCGTTCGAGTTCCTGCGACAGATAGCGGCTCGCCAGGCTGAGCTTGCGCCAGGTCCAGACGGGATAGAGGAGCACGATGACGACCAGGGCGCTTGCCGGCGGCAACCAGAGCTGGGCCGTTCGCAGCGCCGCTAGCGACGTTCCCAGGGTGGCCGCCGCCAGCACGACCATCAGCGGCAGGGTCCAGCGCGGAGGCAGGATGCGCAGTCCGACCATGAAGGCGATGACCGGCAGCAGCGAGAACAACAGGGTGTTGAGGGTGTCGGCGGGCTTGACCGCACGCCCGGTCAGCAGGGTGTCGAGCAGGCTTGCCTGGATTTCCACTCCGGGCATGAGGCTGCCGTCCACGCCTGTGGGGGTAGCATAGACATCTCCGACCCCGCTGGCGGTCACGCCCACCAGCACTCGGCGGTCGCGGAGGAACTCGGGCGGCAGCTCGCCGCGCAGCACGCTGGCGGCCGGGACCGTGGCATAGGAACCTGCCGGGCCGGCGAAGCCGATCAGCACCGGCTCCTGCCCGACGAGCATGGCATTCTCGTTCGGCCGTACCTCTCGTGCCGATGTTCCTCCCACGGCCGTGCCAGCCATGAGTACGGCCAGCGAAGGCCAGCTCGCCACGCCGTCGGTGTAGGACAGATAGGCGCGCCGGATCAGGCCGTCGCGATCTGGCAGGATGTTGACGTGACCCAGCCCGGTCGCGCGATCCGCGAACGGGGCGATCGGCGGGGTCATCGAAAACTTCGCGCCGTCGTTCCCCGGCACGTCGAACTGCACCGGAAGGTAGGTCGGCGCGTTGCCGATCGCATTTGCCAGCGCGGCGTCGCCAGGCCCATCCCGTTCGCCAAACAGCAGGATGTCGAGGCCGAGGGCCTTGGGCCTGGCCTTGGCGATCTCGTCGACGAGCCGGGCCATGCGGTCACGCGGCCAGGGCCATTCCCCTTCCTGCGCGATGCTGCGATTGTCGATCGCGACGATCAGCACCGAAGGATCACTGTCCCGATGCAGGCGGCCCTGCACCAGGTCATAGAGCATGAAGTCCAGCCGGCTGGTCACCTGGAAAGCGACGAGCAGCGAGAGCATCGCACAGGCCGCGGTGAGCACCAGCAGCCATTCCAGGGCCAGCCGCGCGTAGAGCCGGGCCGGGTTCATCTACCCTTGGCGACTTCGAACGTCTGCTCGCTCATCCAGGATTCGATCGGCTTTCCGTATCCCTGGCCGCCTCCCTGGATGGTCGAGCCGACCCGCCATGAATAGGAGCCCGCGGGAAGCCGGGCGATGGTGACGCTGTTCTGCTTCAGCCCGATCTCATCCACCAGCGGCGCCGCATCGCCGCTGCGCCGTAGCTGGAAGCGGAAGATCGGATCGCCATCGGCCACCGCGTTCCACTTGAACTGATACTGCTGCCTGCCGCCCTTGCCGCCGCGTAGCAGGCTGCCGATCAGGCTGTTGCGCCGCCGTTCGAACGCATAGGTGCGCGATGCGCCTTCGAGGCCGTCTGCGTCGACACCGGCCACCCGTACGAAATAGGTTCCGGTGGGTTGGGACTCGAGGGTGAAGGCTGGGCGGTCCGCCAAGTCTTCGGCGATCGGGTCGAGCAGCCCCGCGTCCCGGGCGATCTCGATGCGATAACGGCTGGCGCCCGGTAGCGGGGCCAGCGCGAATTCCAGGTTCTCCCCGGTCTGGGGGCGGCCGGGTTCAAGCAGCGTCGGCGCGCCCAGCAGCGCTTTCACTTCGACGCCGGAGGCCGGCCTGATGACGGTGCCGTGGCGCGGCGCGACCAGATGTTCGCTTTCCGGCACGGCGATGGCCTTGACCCCGACCTCGCCCTCTTCGACCTCGGTCAGGGCAATGCCGGTGACATCGTCGTAGGCGGCGCGGAATACGGTTCCGCGCACCGCCGCGTGGCTGACCGGCGTATTGACCCGGAACGTGCTGTCGGTGTTCGGCATCGGTGTGACCTGGGCCTTGGCCCGGCCGTTCTGCAACTGGAACTCCCGCTCGACCGCGCCTGTCAGGACGATGCGCCGCAGCCGGGCGATGCGGACGGTGCTTTGCGATGGCAGGGCGAAGGTGCTCTGGTCGGCAAGCCTCAGGGTCACGAAGGCGTTGCGGCCGGTCGTGATGGTGACCCCTTCGCCTAGCTCATCGCCCGCGCGGAGCGGCCGCGGACCGCCCAGGCCGCTGACGACCACCTGGCCGCTGAAGGTCTCGACCCGGGCCGGCGTCCCCACGGTGCGCAGGGCGTGGCGAGGGATGCGCAGCGGCGCATGGGCATAGATCAGGTCGGCGTGGCGGATGCGGTTGAGCCGCGCGACCTCCCGCGCGGTGCGCTGCCCTGCGACGAACGCCGTGCTCAGCGAAGAGAGAGTGTCGCCCGGCCGGATCTGATAGACGATCGCCTCCGCGCGCTGGGCTTCGGACGTGGACTGGGCTTGAGCAGGGACGGGAATCGCCCACGACAGGGCCAATGCGCCCGCAGCGATCGAGAGGAAAAGCCTGCTCATTCCGTCACGTTTTCCAGGCGATAGCCATAGCCATAGATGGTGGTGAGCTTGAATCCGTTCCGCGGATGAAGGGCCAGCTTCGATCTGATGCGCGATACGTGGCTGTCGAGCGTGCGGGTCGTGACATCGGGATCGATACCCCAGATCGTCTCCAGGATATAGGCGCGCGACAGGGCGCAGTTCAGGTGGCGGAATATCAGGAGGCTCAGGCTGAATTCCTTCTGCGTCAATGTGACCTCGTGTTCCGCAAAGCTGACCGTCCGGCCGGCGGACCGAAATACGTAATCGCCGAAGCGTTCGCTTTCCTTGCTGGGAGAGCCGCTGGAGCGGCGCAGCAGGGCTTCGATGCGGGCCAGCAGGACGGCCGGGCGGAAGGGTTTCGTGATGAAATCGTCGGCGCCCGCCTTCAGGCCGGTGACGATGTCCTCGTCCGCGGTGCGGTTGGTCAGCAGCACGATGGGCACCTGGCTGCCGATCCCGCTCCTTATCCATTCCAGCACCTGGATTCCTGAAAGATCAGGTACTTGCCAGTCTAGAATGACAAGGTCGAAGTTCTCGCGGTGCAGGCACCGGAGCAGATCGCGCCCGCTGGAGAAAACGGCGCTCTCAAACCCGGCGCCGCCGATGATGTCGGCGAGCGTTTCCAGTACGGCGACATCGTCATCCAGAACCGCGATGCGCGTCATTCAAATCCGGTCCCCGGCAAACTGACCTCCGCGTTACTACTTAGTTCGACCTTGGCGACTCTTAACAGATGTCGAGTGGACGATACGCCGATTTTACAATTGTTCACATCTGTTCTCCCCAGGTTCGTGCGATGGCTGAACGCAGATCATGCACGGAAGTCGCCACATCGGCAGAGTCCGCGCAAGCATGATGTGAGGACACGTTTCATGGGCGAGACTGGAAAAGAGGGGCCTGTCGCGGTTTCGGCATCTGTCGATCTAGGCGACATTCGCACTGCCATAACGCATCTGAAGTGCGCTCTCGCAGTGCTGGAAAGGGCGGATGAGAGCGTCGCGGCGGCCTATGTCGGCATGGCCCTCGATGTCTGCGACGACATCGTCGGGTATGCGGACGAGCGGTCCGCGGGTTGATCCGCCCCCTCTTACAGGGGCCAGGTCCATAGGATCAGCGGCGTGCCGATCAACACCACCAGCAGCGAAAGCGGCGCGCCCAGCCGCGCGTAATCGCTGAAACGGTAGCCGCCCGGTCCCAGGACCAGCGTATTGCACTGATGTCCAATGGGGGTGAGGAAATCGCAGCCCGCGCCGATGGCGGTCGCGATCAGGAAGGCCTCGGGACGGTAGCCGAGGTCGTTGGCGAACACCGCGGCGATCGGCGCCATGACCAGCACCGTCGCCGCGTTGTTGAGGAAGGGCGTCACCGCCATCGCCACGAGGAGGATGAGGGCGACCGCGCCCCATGACGGCAGCATCGTTGCAGTCTGGGCCAGCGCGGTCGCGACGATATTCGAGGCCCCGGTGGTCTGAAGCGAAGCGCTGACCGGGATCAGCGCCGCCAGCATGATCAGGATCGGCCATTCCACGGCGTCGTAGGCCTCGGCGACCGGGAGCGCGCCAGTTATCACCATCAGCCCGGCCGCCGCGAAGAAGACCACGGCGACTGGTGCCACGCCGGTCGCCGTCGTCAGCATGGCCGCGGCGAGGATGGCGAGCGGAAGCCAGCCGCGCCGTGAGCTGCCGAGCCGGATGGAGCGCTCCGCCAACGGCAAGGCGCCGAGTTGGCTCAGGCGTTGCGGCATCAGGTCCAACGGGCCCTGCAGGACCAGGACATCGCCCGCGCGCAGCACGATCTGCCCGGGCTTGCGGGTCAGATGCTCGCCCGCGCGGGAGACGGCGATCAGGTTCATGCCCAGGCGCTCACGCAGGAGGAGCCGGCCGGCGGTCCGCCCGATCAGCGCGGAATCGGTGGTGATGACGGCTTCGATGACGCCGACGTTGTCGCCGTGGGCAGGATTCGCCTCATCCTTGTCCTCGCCTGCCAGGGCGAGCTGGTCGGCGGCGACCACGCGCTCCAACGCGTCGGGCTCACCGCTCAGGATCAGCACGTCGTCCTCGTGCAGGTGCATTCCGGGGCGCACGGCGCCTTCCATGTCGCCGCGCAGGACGCTGGTCACCTCGACCTGCTGCTCATGCCGTTCGAGGAACTCGGCAACCGTCTCGCCGATCGCGGCCGATCCCTCGACGATCGTCGCCTGGGTCACATATCCCGAGATGTTGAAGGCCTCGCCCATGCTCGGCGGCGCGCGCCGGTCGCGGGGCAGCAGGCGATAACCGAAGCGCAGGAAGATGAGGCCGACCAGCAGCAGCCCGAGGCCCGTGGGAAGATAGTCGAACATGCCGAACGGCTCGCCGGTCATATCCTCTCGCACCCGGCTGACGATGATGTTGGGCGAGGTGCCCACCAGGGTCATGAGCCCGCCGAGCAGCGAGGCGAAGGACATGGGCATCAGGTAAGTGGAGGGATTGGCGTTGTTCTTCTTGGCCATCTGCACCGCCGCCGGCATCAGCATGGCGAGCGCCCCGACGTTCTTGATAAGCGCCGAGGCGAAGCCGACCGAGGCGGTCAGGACCAGCAGTTGCGATCGCACCCGCGTCACCCGGCGCGATACGAACTGGATCGCGGATTCGATCGCGCCCGACCGTTGAACCGCCGCCGAAATCACCAAGGCCGATCCCACGATGATCACGATGTCGTCGGAAAAGCCGGAGAATGCGTCCTTCGGCGTGACGATGCCGAGGCATAGCGCGACGAGCAGCGCGATGATCGCCGTCACGTCATAGCGAAACCTGCCCCACAGGAAGAGCGCCATCATACCGGCCAACGTGCCAATGGAAAGCCATTGGGGCAGCGTCATCGACCGCCGCCCTTCCATCCGCGTGCCTTGTGCCGCCCCATTCCCCTGCCACTGGAAAACCGCGCCTTCGCGCTCCCCCGGCGATCCTGATCCAGTCCCATTCCGCCCAAACGCGCGAAGCGTGATTAGGTGTCACGCGTCCGGCTGTTTTCCTCGGGTCGGACTCGTGGAGGTTCGCGTCGGGCATCCATTCATCGTGATCGCGGGTTCTAAGGGAGTAAAAAGCTTGCGCTTTTTTAGCAGCTTGATAGATGCATTAAAAATGCATGTTATGGAGTCGGCCATGATCCGATTGCAGATGGACGACAGCGGACTGAGGGTTTTGGTCGACGCTTTCTACGCCCGGATACGGGCGGACGAGGAGCTAGGGCCGATCTTCAATGACGCGATCGACGATTGGCCCGAACACCTCGGGAAGTTGGCGGATTTCTGGTCATCGGTGATGCTGACCAGCGGGCGTTACAAGGGGCAGCCCGTGCCGGCCCATGCCAAGCACCGGGATCGGATAACCCCGGCCTTGTTCGACCGCTGGCTGGCCATCTGGACGCAGACGACGGACGAACTGATGGAACCGCTTGCCGCCAGCGCGCTACAGGACAAGGCGCGACGGATTGCCGAAAGCCTGAAACTGGCGATGTTCTTCCGCTTGCAGCCCCCGCTGGCGAAGACCCAGGCCAGGGCCGACGAAATCCCAGCAGGGAGTGCCCAGCCGTGATTGCGAAGGAAGAAGGGCAATCCGCCCTGACAACGCCCATCGTCCAGCAATCGGACAAGACAGGCGGAGGGGCTCCCTACCGTTCGACCCCCGTCTTCGATCAGGACACGCTGCCGTCCGCGCTGCGGAACCGCCACGCGACCAAGGCGGGGGTATGGGGCCTGATCCGCGTGATCGAAGGCCAGCTCCTCCTCACATATCTGGAGCCTCCGTCCGAGGTTCTTCTCGAT
This sequence comes from uncultured Novosphingobium sp., assembly GCA_964520765.1. Lineage (GTDB taxonomy): Bacteria > Pseudomonadota > Alphaproteobacteria > Sphingomonadales > Sphingomonadaceae > Novosphingobium. Next base: position 8,919 of record CAZFPW010000014.1, on the reverse strand, counting down.
GCTGCGCAGGCTGCCGTGGTCCTGCCCCAGCAGCCGCATTTCGTAACCCCCCAGGGGCGCATGAAGATGCAGGTCGACTTCTACGATCACCAACCAGGCTGAACGCTTTCATCCAATCCAGTTTTCCAGTTCATCGAAGGAGACGTTGATGTCCAAGACACTCAGCGAGCAGACTATCGCGCTCGTTAAAGCTACCGTTCCCGCGCTTGAGGCCCACGGCCTCGATATCGTCCGCGAGATGTACGCGCGGATGTTTCAGAATCCGGAAATCCGCGACCTATTCAACCAGTCGCACCACGGCGACGCCGGCTCCCAGCCGCGAGCGCTGACGGGCGCGATCCTGGCCTATGCGAGCAACATCGACAATCTCGGCGCGCTTGCTCCGGCGGTCGAGCGGATCGCGCAGAAGCACGTCGGCCTGCAAATCCTGCCCGAGCATTACCCCTATGTCGCGGATGCGCTGCTGGGCGCGATCAAGGCGGTGCTGGGCGACGCGGCGACGGATGAGATCCTGGCTGCCTGGGGCGAAGCCTATTGGTTCCTGGCCAATATCCTCATCGCGCGTGAGGAGCGCGTCTATGGCGAACAGAAGCAGGCTCCCGGCGGCTGGAACGGCTGGCGTGAGTTCCGCGTCGAGCAGGTGGTGCGTGAAAGCAGCGTGATCAACTCGTTCATCCTTCGCCCCGTCGACGGCCAGGCCATCATCAAGCACAAGGCTGGCCAGTACCTGACCTTCTGGCTGGAGATTCCCGGCCACCCGCCCGTCAAGCGCAACTATTCCATCTCGGGCGCCGCCAATGGCGAGACCTATCGCATATCGGTGAAGCGTGAGGCCCAGGGGCTGGCGTCAGGCTGGTTGCACGACCACGCCCAGGTCGGCACCGTGCTCAAGGTCGCGCCGCCGGCCGGCGAGTTCTTCCTGGCCGAACATCCCGAGCGCCCGGTCGTGCTGCTGTCGGGCGGGGTCGGCCTGACCCCGATGGTCGCCATGCTGGAAACGATCGCCGCGCGGCACCAGTCGCTGCCGACCTACTACGTCCACGGCACCCACAATCGCGAAACCCATGCGATGCGGGACCATGTGCGCACGCTCGCGGCCAACGGCTCTGCGATCACGGTCGTCGATTTCCATCAGACGCCGCTGGCTGGTGAGGTGGCGGGTCAGGACTATGACCACGCGGGCATCATCACCGACGAGTGGCTGATCGCGAATACGCCCGTGGGCGAGGCCGACTATTACGTCTGCGGTCCGCGCCCCTTCCTGCGCGCGGCGGTTTCCGCCCTGTCGCTTGCCGGGGTGCCGTCGGACCGCATACACTACGAGTTCTTCGGCCCGGCCGACGAACTCCTGGCTGCCTGAGGACGCCCCGTGCAGGACTTCATCATCGCCCGTATCGTGCATGTCATCGCCGTTCTCTTCTGGATCGGCGGCGTGGCCTTCGTGACGCTGGTGGTGATGCCGTCCGTGCGGAAGGAGTACCGCCCGCCTGAGCGGCTGGCGGCCTTCCACCGCCTGGAACGCCGTTTCGCCCCGCAAGCGCGCCTATGGGTGCTGCTGGCGGGCGCGAGCGGGTTCTGGCTCACCTGGCGGGCCGAGATGTGGGATCGCTTTCGCGATGCCCATTTCTGGTGGATGCACGCGATGGTCGGCCTCTGGCTGATCTTCGCGATCATGCTCTTCGTGGCCGAGCCGCTGTTCCTGCATAAGCGGATGGAGACCTCGCACGATCCCGCCGGGGACTTCGGACGGATGGAGGTCATGCATCGGGTTCTGCTGGCAGTCGCCGTCGTCACCCTGATCGGCGCCGTGGGGGGAAGTCACGGCCTGTTCTGACCTATTGGGTCGAAGGATCGGATGGCGTCGGTGCGGGATAGCGCCAAGGCTCGCCACGGCTGAGCGCCGCGGCATATTGCCGTTCGGCGAAGCGCCAGTTCGCCAGCCTGTTCCACCAGGTTGCCAGCCAGTTGGCGCGGTCCTGGCGGTAATCGATGTAGTAGGCGTGTTCCCACACGTCGCAGGCCAGGAGCGGGGTTGCGCCCTCTTCGATGACCGGGGTGCCGGCGTCATGGGTCGATGCCACCTCCAGCTTGTCGCGCCTGGCGATCAGCCAGACCCATCCCGAGCCGAAGTGGCCGGTCCCTTCGGCAAGGACCTGCTTTCCGAGCGCCTCGATACCGCCAAAGGCCGAGGCTATCGCGTCGGCCAGCAGGCCCGTCGGCGCCGATGGTTCCGGCGTCATGCTCTCCCAGAAGAAGGCGTGGTTCCAGGCCTGCGCGGCATTGTTGAACAGGCCCTGGGCGCCGCAGCCACGGGCGATGCGGATGACTTCCTCAAGCGAATGGGCAGAGAAATTCTGCTCGCCCAGCAGCCGGTTGAGGGTTTCGACATAGCGCGCATGATGCTTGCCGTGATGGACCTCCAGCGTTTCCGCGGAGATCGCAGGCTCCAATGCATCGAGTCCGTAGGGTAGGGGCGGCAGCGCGAACACCAGCCGCGCGGCATCGGAATGCTGCCGTTCGCGCAGCCCGGCTCGCGTCATTGGCCGGACGCTTGCAGATCGACGATCCGCAGATAGGGCTTGAGCGTCGTGTAGCCTTGCGGAAACTGGCGCGCGGCCTCTTCGTCCGACAGCTTGGGGGAGATCACGACCGGCTCGCCCGGCTCCCAGTTCACCGGCGTTGCGATGCTGCGGGCGTCGGTAAGCTGCAGGCTGTCGATCGCGCGCAGGATCTCTGCGAAGTTGCGGCCGGTGGAGGGGGGATAGGTCAGGATGAGCCGGACCTTGCGGGACGGATCGATCACGAACACCGACCGCACCGTTACCGTGGGATCGCTCTCGGGGTGGATCATGTCGTAGAGCTGCGACACCTTCATGTCCGGGTCCGCGATCATCGGGAAGTCGAGCTTCGCGCTCTGCGTTTCCTCGATGTCCGTCTCCCATTTGCGATGCGCCTCGACCGGATCGACCGAGAGGCCGATGGGCTTGACGTTGCGCTTGTCCCATTCGGGCCGAAGCTTCGCCACTTCGCCTAGTTCGGTGGTGCAGACGGGCGTGAAGTTCTTGGGGTGGCTGAACAGGATGCTCCAGCTCGAACCGAGCCAGTCGTGGAAGCGGATGCGACCGTGGGTGCTGTCCTGTTCGAAGTCGGGGGCGATCTGGCCGAGTTGGATGGACATGGAGACTCCTTCGCGCTGGGCGAGCACTGTGGAGGACGTCTCATTATCAAACAAATGAATGTTATTGATATTTTAAATCAAATATAATGTTATGAATGGGTACTATTGCGTGTGTCTGCTCCACCTCATGTCCTTGCGAGCGTCCTGGCGACTTGCTAGCATTCAGCAACATTGTGAAGATTATCACTTCATGAGCGCAAGGATTTTGCGTTATGGACATCGGCGTTGCGCGTACATTCCTGGAAGTCGTCAAGACGGGCAGTTTCGTCAGGGCTGCGGCGAACCTCAATCTGACCCAGACCGCCGTCAGCGCGCGCATCCGCGTCCTTGAGGACCAGCTCGATCGGCCGGTCTTCATCCGCAACAAGGCCGGGGCGAGGCTGACGCCCGCCGGAGAGCAGTTCCTGCGCTTTGCGACGACCCTGGTGCAGGTCTGGGATCGCGCGCGCAAGGCGGTCGCGCTTCCGCCAGGTCGGGAAACCGTGGTGACGATCGGCGCGGAACTCAGTCTGTGGAGCCCGCTGCTGCGGCACTGGCTGCTGTGGATGCGCCGCGAATGTCCCGAAATCGCGGTGAGCACGCACATCGCCTCGTCCGAACGCCTGATGGAGCAGGTGCAGGATGGCACGCTCGACGTGGCGATACTCTATGCCGCGCCCAGCCGCCCCGGCGTGGTCGCAGAGCTGCTGTTCGAGGAAAAGCTGGTGCTGGTGCGCACGACGCCCACGAACACGCCGCTCGCGCCCGAGGATCACGTTCAGATCGATTGGGGCGATGAATTCGCCGCGAGCTATCAGGCGGCCTTTCCCGACCAGCCCAATGCGGTCGTCGCGATCAGCTATGGTCCGTTGGCGCTCGACTATATCCTGGCCACGGGCGGCAGCGGCTATTTCCGCCAGGGCTTCATCCGCTCCTATCTCGACGAAGGGCGCCTGGCGCTCGTGCCGGGAAGCCCGGAGTTTTCCTATTCGGCCTATGTGGTCCATTCGGCCAAGGCCGATCCCGGCGTGATGGACAGGATTCGTGCCGGCCTTCGCGCGGCGGCGGCGATCACGGCATGACCGGGGAGCCATCCTATACCGGACGCGACGAGATCGTGGCGGCCCTCGACGAACTCCTTGAGGCCGAACGCGCAGGAGCCCGCGTGGCGCTGGCCAGCGTCAAGGATGCCGGCGACGATGCCCATCGTGCGTTGATGATGACGATCCGCGCCGACGAGGCGCGGTGGTGCGCGATGCTGTCGAGGCACCTGGTGCGGCTGGGGGCGACGCCTTCACGAAAGACCGGCGCGTTCTATGGCAAGGCGATGGCCATCGCATCGCCTCGTGGCCGCCTCACGTTCCTCAATCGCGGACAGGCCTGGGTCGTGCGCAAGCTCGAGGCGCTCACGCCGCGGGTAGGCGATGACGAACTCCGGCGCGAGCTTCAGGAGATGCTCGACAGCCATCGGGAGAACATCGATGCCGCAGCCGACTTTCTCCGAACCACGGACGACCCGAGCTGATCCGGTTTCGGCCGGTGAAGCTGCCTCGCTTACGCTACTCCGATGCCGATGGGCGATTGCCCGTTCATCAGCCGCCGCATGGTGGCCTTGTCGGTAAGCAGGTCCGCGATCGTATAGGCGTCGAACACAGCCAGCATGGCCTGCACGCCCTTGCCCAGAACCCCGGTCAAGCCGCAGGCCGGGGACAAGGCGCAACCCGAGCAATCGGCAAGCTCGAAGCCTTCCTCGGTGCGTCGCACCACTTCGCCGACGCCGATTTCCGGCGCGGGCCGCGCCAGCCTGATCCCGCCGCCGCGCCCGCGAATGGTTTCGACGAAACCGTCATGGGCCAGCGCGTTGACGACCTTCATCAGATGATTGTGCGAGATCTCGTAGGTGTGTGAAATCTCGCCGATCGAGCAGAGGCGGTCGTCGTGCAAGGCGAGATGGATCAGAACGCGGAGCGAATAGTCGGTATAGCGCGTGAGCCGCATGCGACCTCCTTGCGCAGCAGTGGCTCGCTTTATACCTGCATTGCTTGTGCATGTTAAGTCGTGCGGAATGCGAAATAGTGCAAAAAGATTTATTTGAACAAGAAATAATATTCATTTGTGTTATGTTAATGCGGAGTTCAAAAGTGTATGGAGACGCTTCTAGACAATAGCGCCGCGGCGGCTTCCGCGGCGCGCGCCTCAATCGTATGGTGCACCGCGATGTCGGCGGGCCGGCGGCCCTGGACTTGCCTGCCGGGCAGTTCGGGCTTTCCATATCCGCGCTGCATCGTGCGCGAGGCAACCGAAGGGCGCTGCTGCAATGACTGAGCCGACAAACCTCCCTCCGCGCCCGCAGACGATCGTGGCCAGTCATGGGGTGGCGAGTGACGCGGCTTTCGGCGCCGTGGCGCCGCCGCTCTATCTTTCCAGCACCTATGAGTTCGCGGGCTACGACCTCCCGCGACGCTACGACTATGGCCGCGCCGGAAACCCCAGCCGCGATCTGCTGGCCGAGGCGCTGGCCAGGCTGGAGGGCGGGGGCGGGGCGGTCGTCACGTCCAGCGGCATGGCCGCGCTCGACCTGCTGGTCGGCCGGCTGGGGCCGGGCGATCTGATCCTTGCCCCCCATGATTGCTATGGCGGAACGATGCGCCTGCTCAAGGCTCGGGCCGAGCGGGGCCATTGCATGGTTCGTTTCATCGACCAGGCCGATGACGCGGCCGTTGCGGCCGCGCTGGGGGATGGGGCGTCCCTGGTTCTGATCGAAACGCCGAGCAATCCCTTGATGCGGGTCATCGACATCGCCGCCCTTGCCGCCACCGCGCGCGCGGCAGGCGCCGCAGTGGCGGTGGACAACACATTTCTGTCGCCGGCGGTCCAGCGGCCGATCGCGCTGGGCGCCGACTATGTCGTCCATTCGACCACCAAATACCTCAACGGCCATTCGGATGTGATTGGCGGCGCGGTGATAGCGGCGGACGCGGCGCAGGCGGAGGAGTTGCGCCAATGGGCCAATGTGGTCGGCAGCGCGGGCGCGCCGTTCGATTCATGGCTGACTCTGCGCGGCCTCCGCACCCTGTTCGCCCGGATGGAACGGCAACAGATCAACGCCATGATCGTGGCGAGATTCCTGGAACAGCATCCGGCCGTGGCGAAGGTGCACTATCCCGGACTGCCCTCGCATCCGGGACACGCCATCGCCTCACGGCAACAGCGCGGCTTCGGCGCCATGCTCAGCTTCGAATTGGCGGGCGGCGTCGCGGCGGTGCGGAACTTCATCGATGCCGTTGCGTTCTTCACGCTCGCGGAGTCGCTCGGCGGTGTCGAAAGCCTGGTCGCGCATCCCGCCACGATGACCCACGCCGACATGGGCGAGGAGGCGCGGCACCTGGCGGGCATCGGCGACAATCTGCTGCGGCTCTCGGTGGGGCTCGAAGCCGAGCAGGACCTGATCGCCGGGCTAGAGCGGGGATTGGCGGCATGCCTGCAATGAGCTTTCATCGCCGCGCCCGCAATCTCAGGAGGCCAGTGTGCCTGGATATGTATTCGTCGTAGACGCCTTCGCGCTGGTTCTCGTGGCGCTTGGCTTCACCATGGCGTTTCGCCAGGCTTCCTTCCGCCGCGCGATCGGGCGTCCGAAGCCTCCGTCGCCGTCGCGGCGTCCCGACGGGGCCGAGGACGATCCGCTCACCTATATCCTGCGGATCGCGGGCGTCATGCTGATGGCCTTCGGGATCGCGATCGGTGGAATGCTGACCTTGTTCAACCTTTCGTAGAACAGGTGCAGCTTCACGGGATGCCGCTTTCCTCTGGCGAACAGGAGCTTCCTGATGACCCACGAGTATGACGATCCGATCGGAGCCGAACAATTGGAAGAGGCGGCGCACGCTGTCGCCGAGCGTCGCGCGGCTTACGATAGCCCGCTGCACGAGCTTGTCAGGGTGGTGGTCATGGAGCGGTTCTGCTCCTGCGTCGCCGTGCCGAGCGAGCCGGAGGACGATGCCATCCTCGAAGGCCTGATCGCGGAGGTCACCCGGCAGGCGGAACTCCTGCTGGAAGGTCGCTTGTCCGACGCGGTCGACGAAGCATCGATGGAATCGTTCCCGGCCAGCGATCCGCCGGCATGGATCGGCCGCCGGCCTGGAGATCGCGCATGACCGCGACGATACGCTTCAAGCGGATTTACGAGCCGAAGGGCCCTGATGACGGGACCCGTGTCCTGGTCGACCGGATCTGGCCGCGCGGGGTCAGCCGCAAGGCCGCAGGGCTGGATCTCTGGCTAAAGGACATCGCGCCCTCGACGGAGCTGCGGAAATGGTTCGGGCACGATCCCTCACGCTTTGCGGCCTTTCGGGACCGTTATCGCCAGGAGCTGGACGAAAATCCGCAAGCCGTCGCCGAGCTTGAGGCGCTGGTCCGGCAGGGGGACGTGACGCTGCTCTACGCGGCCCACGACGAGCAGGACAACCAGGCGGTGGTCCTGGCCGAATATCTCAAGGACCGCGAGAAGCGTTCCTGATCCTGCGATCGCGCGGCAGGATCAATGCTTGCGTACGAACTCGGCGCGCAGGACCAAGCCCTTGATGCCTTCGTAGCGGCAATCGATTTCCTGGGGGTCGCCGGTGAGCCTGATCGACTTGATCACGGTGCCCTTGCGCAGGGTCTGCCCGGCGCCCTTGACCTTCAGATCCTTGATCGTGATCACGCTGTCGCCATCGGCCAGCAGGTTGCCGACGGAATCCCGCACCTCGACCTGGTTGGCGCTCTCGGCTTTCGCTGCCGCCTCGGCCGCCGAAATCCATTCGCCGGAGGCTTCGTCATAGACGTAGTCGTCGTTCGTATCGCTCATGGGCGATCGGCTACGCTATTCGGCGGTTCCGGTCCATGCGGGAATGGGCGCGATGCCCCGATGCGATTTTTTGTCCTTGGGTTCTTGACCTTCCAACCATGGGAAGCCCCATCTTGGGGCGAGATCATTCCCAAGGACGAGGAAACGGCTCAATGAACGCCCAGTCGAACGCCGCGACGATCAGCCTGCCGATCGAGGGCATGTCCTGCGCCTCTTGCGTGGGCCGGGTCGAGAAGGCGCTGGCCGCCGTCGAAGGCGTTGCTTCGGTCAGCGTCAACCTGGCGACCGAACGCGCGGACATCCGCCCCGGCGGGCCGGTCGACATGCAGGCGCTCGTGCGCGCGGTGGGCGCGGCGGGCTATGGCGTGCCTCTTACGGTCATCGAACTGGGCATCGATGGGATGACCTGCGCGTCCTGCGTGGCGCGGGTCGAGAAGGCGTTGAAGGCCGTTCCCGGCGTTGCCGACGCTGTCGTCAATCTGGCGACGGAGCGGGCAAGCGTGCGCGGCACCGCCGATATGCCGGCGCTGATCGCGGCGGTATCCTCGGCCGGCTATGTCGCGCATCCGATCGCTCGCGGCGGCGATCAGGAGACCGCGCAGCGCAAGGATGCAGAGCGCGCCCGGCTCAAGCGCGACCTCGCGATCGCCGCGGTGCTGACCCTGCCGGTCTTCGTCCTGGAGATGGGGTCTCACCTCATTCCCGGCATACACCACCTTATCATGCGGACCATCGGCCTGCAGTGGAACTGGTATATCCAGTTCGTGCTGACCACCCTGGTGCTCGCCGGGCCGGGATTCCGTTTCTACGCGCAGGGCGTTCCGGCCCTGCTTCGTCTCGCCCCGGACATGAACTCGCTGGTCGCCGTGGGGACGCTGGCGGCCTATGCCTATTCCGTGGTCGCCACCTTCATGCC
>CAZFPW010000013.1:0-24747 GCA_964520765.1 uncultured Novosphingobium sp. | reverse complement strand
GGCATCGCCGTCCGCTCGATCATGCCGAGCTTCATCGACACCCCGTTGCTCCAGGGCCCGGCCGGCGCGGCGAGCACCGGCTCGAAGCGCGACTCCGTGATCGCCGCGGGCCTGGAGTTCACCCCGGTCGAGGAGGTGGCCCAGGCCGCCTGGCACGCGGTCCATGGCGAGCGGCTGCACACCCTGGTCGGCAAGACCGCGCGGCAGATGGGCCTCGCCGCCAGGTGGGCCCCCGGATACCTGCGCAAACGCGCCCGCAACCTGATCCAGATGGGCAAGGGAGAGAGAGAATGAAGAAACGGATTGTCGGCGCGGCCCTGGCCTTGGGCGCCATGGCCTTCCTGCAGGGCAAGGCCCAGGCGGCGGAAGCGCCCCCGGCGGGCTCGGCGGTGCCCGGATGGAACGAGCTGATCGACCGCCTGCGCGACCTGCCCGACCGCCTCCTCGCCCGCCTGCCCGAACCGCTGCGCGACGATCCCCAGGTGCGCCAGGAAGCCGCCCGCGTCGCGCTCCAGGCGCTCGGTTCCCAGGCGCTCGGCGCGGTCGGCGCGGACGGCGATCATCCGCAGTTCCTGCCGGTGATCGGCCAGGTCTGGAACATCGGCCAGCCCAATGCCGATACGGTCTATCGCTCCGCCAAGCTGACCCCCGGCGGCACCTACCGCCTGCGCGGCCGCGCCGGGACGATGCGCATGGCGGTTCTCGCAGAGAGCGGCCCGCGCCCGCCGCAGCCGCCGGGCCAGACCATGCCCGTGGTCGGCCCGCCGCGCCCGGTCCACGATCTCAACACGCTCAAGGTCGATGCCGAGGGGCGCTACGACGTGGTGCTCAGCCCGACCCGGCCCGCCGGCTGGACGGGCGACTGGTGGGAGCTGAACCCGACCACCAACACCCTGCTGCTGCGCTTCGTCGGCTCCGACTGGGGCAAGGAGCGCGAGCCGACCATCTCGATCGAGCGGCTCGACGTTCCGCCCCAGCGCCCCCGCCCCAGCGCGGCCACGCTGGAGGAACGGCTGCGCGCCCTGCCCCAGGCGGTCGAGTTCTCCACCCTGATGTTCGGGGACCACGTCGACGCGCTGCGCCGCCAGGGCTTCGTCAACAAGTTCAAGATCTTCGACCTGAGCCAGAGCGGCGGGCTGAAGGGCCAGTTCTACTACGAGGGCGTCTACGACCTGGCCGACGACGAGGCCCTGATCGTCGAGGCCAAGGCGCCGGCCCGCTGCCTCTACCGCTCGCTGATCCTGACCAACGAGCTGTACGAGACCATCGACTGGTACAACAACCACTCCAGCCTCAACGACGCCCAGGCCCCGGTCGACAAGGACGGCGTGCTGCGCATCGTGATCTCGGCCCGCGACCCCGGCGTGCCCAACTGGATCGACACCGCCGGCCACCCGACCGGCATCGCCCAGGGCCGCTGGACCGAATGCAGCGAGCAGCCGGTCCCGACCACCAGGAAGGTCAAGGTCGCCGAGGTGCGCAAGCACCTGCCGGCCGAGACCGGCACGGTCACGCCCCGGCAGCGCGAGGAGATCATCCGCGAGCGCCGCGCGGCCCTGCTCCAGCGGGCTATGTGGTGAGGCCGTCGATCGCCCTGGCCATGGCCACGTCGCGCTGGCTCAGCCCGCCCGCGTCGTGGGTGGTCAGGGCGATGTGCACGCGGTTGTAGACGTTCGACCATTCGGGATGATGGTCCGCCCGCTCGGCCAGCAGGGCCACGCGGGTCATGAAGGCGAAGGCTTCCGAGAAGTCCCCGAACCGGAACCCCCGCTCGATGGCGAGGCCGTCGGCGCGCAGGGTCCAGCCGGGCAGCGCGGCCAGGGCGGCGTCGCGTTCCTGATCGGTCAGGCGGGGGATCGGCATTCGGCGCTCCTTGGCAGTCCCTGTGGTTTCCCTTATCGCCTGCGCCGATGCAACCGTGCCGTCTCGCCGCCCGTGACCTCGCCTGCCGCCGCGGCGACCGCGTGCTGTTCGCGGGGCTGGCCCTGGCGCTCGGGCCGGGCGAGGCGCTCCACGTGCGCGGGCCGAACGGCGTGGGCAAGTCCAGCCTGCTGCGCGTCCTGGCCGGGCTGCTGCCGCCCTTCGCCGGCACGGTGGAGCGCGAAGGCGCGGTCGGCCTGCTCGACGAGCGCCCCGCGCTCGACCCGCTGCTGCCGCTGGGCACGGCGCTGCGCTTCTGGGAACGGCTGGACGGCGCGGCGGCCGACCTTGCCGTCCTGGGCCTGGACGAACTGACCGACGTGCCGGTGCGCTATCTCTCCACCGGCCAGAAGAAGCGCGCGGCGATGGCCCGGCTGATCGGCCAGGACGCGCCGCTCTGGCTGCTCGACGAGCCGCTGAACGGCCTCGACACCTTCGCCGTCGCCCTGGTCGAGCGGCTGGTGGCCGAGCATTGCGGCAACGGCGGGATCTGCGTGGTCGCCTCGCACCAGCCCTTCGCCCTGGCCCATGCCCAGGCGCTCGACCTGGCGGGAGCCGCCGCATGATCCGCCAGCTCCTGCTCCTGCTGCGCCGCGACCTGGCGCTGCTGCTGCCCGGCGGACGGCGCGGCGGGACGATGCTGCCGCTGCTGTTCTTCCTGGCCGTGGCGATGCTGTTCCCCTTCGCGGTCGGCCCCGACGCGCCGGTGCTGACGCGCACCGGCGGCGGGGTGATCTGGGTCGCGGCGCTGCTCGCGGCGATCCTTCCCCTCGACCGGCTGATCGAGCCCGACATCGACCTCGGCTTGTTCGACCAGCTCGCCCTGCGCGGCCTGTCCGAAGAGGCGATCGTCGCGGTGCGGGTGCTGGCCCACTGGCTGAGCTTCGGCCCACCGCTGATGCTGGCCGCCCTGCCCGCCGCCGCCCTGCTCGGCCTCGACGGCGAGCGGCTGCGGCTGGTCGAGCTGGGCCTGCTGGCCGGCACGCCGGGCCTCGCCGCGCTCGGCGTGACCGTGGCGGCGCTCACCGCCGGGCTGCGCGGGGGGATGGCGCTGGCCGGCCTGCTGGTGATCCCGCTGGCCGTGCCGCTGCTGATCTTCGGCGCGGGCAGCCTGGCGACCGGCGGGGAAAGCGGCATCGCCCTGACCGGCGCGGTCAGCCTGGTGCTGGTGGCCCTGGCCCCCTTCGCGGCCGGCGCGGCCGTGCGCAGCGCGCGGGGCTAGGGTGACGTGTGGGCTTCGACAAGCTCAGCCCGAGCGGATGAAGTTATAGAACCCAACCCCGCTCAGGCTGAGCTTGTCGAAGCCCACACGCTCCTTCGCCTCATTCGTAAGGCGGCTTGTGCAGCCCCTTGGGGCTCAGGGTGAAGATCTCGCAGCCGTCCTCGGTGATCCCGATCGAATGCTCGAACTGGGCCGAGAGCGAGCGGTCGCGGGTCACGGCGGTCCAGCCGTCGTCGAGCAGCTTCACCGGCGGCTTGCCGAGGTTGATCATCGGCTCGATGGTGAAGAACATGCCGGGCCGCAGCTCCGGCCCGGTGCCGGCGCGGGCGGCGTGGACCACCTCGGGCGCATCGTGGAACAAGCGGCCGAGGCCATGGCCGCAGAACTCGCGGACGACGCCGTAGCGGTGCCCCTCGGCATGGCGCTGGATCGCCGCGCCGATGTCGCCCAGGCGGTTGCCCGGCTTGGCCTGCTCGATCCCCAACATCAGGCATTCGTGGGTCACGTCGACCAGGCGGCGGGCCTTCAGCGGCACGTCGCCGACCAGGTACATCCGGCTCGAATCCCCGTGCCAGCCGTCCAGCAGCGGGGTCACGTCGATATTGACGATGTCCCCGTCGCGCAGGGTCCGCTCGGCCGAAGGAATGCCGTGGCAGACCACGTGATTGATAGAGATGCAGCACGAATGCTGATAGCCGCGATAGCCCAGGGTCGCGGGCACGGCGCCGCCGTCCAGCGTCATCTGCCGGACGAGGTCGTCGATCTCCGCCGTGGTGACGCCCGGCCGGGCGAGCGGCGCGACCGCGTCGAGGATTTCGGCCGCCAGCCGCCCGGCCCGGCGCATGCCCTCGAAGGCGGCGGGGCCATGCAGCTTGATCGTGCCGTCGCGCAGGACGGTCTCGGTGCCGGTGACGGTCTGGTACTGGTTCATGCCGCGCATATAGGCCGCCCGCGGCGATTTGGCCAGTTGCCCGTGCCGCCGGGCCAGCGGTGCAAGGTGACGAAGTTGAACAAATCGACAGTGTCCTGAGGATTCCTGTCGCCTTGCCCCGAACCGTCACCTGCGGAGCGGCGATCGACCACCCCGCTCAGCCTGAGCTTGTCGAAGGCCACGGGCGAACCCTGCCCCAAGCCCTCTGGACCTAGCGGAAAGGACATCGCGTGGCCTTCGACAAGCTCAGGCTGAGCGGCAGTGGGCATGCAAAAATCGGCTCCACCACCCCTATGCACATAACCATATGGGTTCTTGCAGGAAAGGCGGGGAGGCCTACCGCCCCAGGACGAAGCTGCCCTTGTATTCCGGCTTCACCAGGGCCAGCACCTTGGGCGTCACCGGCACGGTCACTTCATAGCCGCCCTCGACGTAAGGCCCGGCCTCATAGGGCGGGACGAGCACGCCGATGCGATCGAAGCCCTGCTTCCCCGCCGAGCCCAGGATAACGGTATAGTCGGCCGGGTCGAGGCATTCGGTGAACATCTCGCCGCGCTTGATCGGCTCCCCGCGCTTCTTCTCGCGCTGGCGGTCCAGCGCGGCGCAGAATTCCTGGCCGATCGCGCTCGCCAGCGCCTTCTTGCCGGTGAACAGATCGAGCGCCTCGCGCCGCTGCCCCGCCGCCTTGTCCCACAGGATCGCGTCATAGACGTAGTTGGGATGGGCCCCGCCCGTATAGGTCGAGACGATGGTGGACAGGCTCAGCCAGTTCGGCAGGTCGGTCACCACCTTCCAGTCCAGCATGCGGCTGTGCGGGTGATAGGGATAGCCGTTCGCCTTGGCGTCGGCGGCGGCCTCGCCCGCGTCGGCGACGAGCCGGGCACGCTGCTCGGCCAGATCGGCGTCCAGCTCGGCCTTGAGCCGGGGAATCGCATCGGCGGCGGCGGGATAGTTGTATTCGAACTCGTAGCGGTCGTTCGCTTCCTTAACCTTGCGGTCCTGCCCGGCCGGCGTCGGCGCGGCGGAGGGAGCGGCGGACGGCGCGGCGCTGGCGGCGGCGCTGGGCTGGGGCGCCGGGGCCTCCTCCTTCTTGCAGGCCGCCAGGGCCAAGCTCAGCGTCAACACCGCAGCCGGCAGGATCACGGAACGCATCGGCCAATTTCCTCTCGCTTCGGCCGCCCCGGTGCGGCACATCGGCAACCACAATGACCGACAAGCACGTTCCGATCCAGCCCGACCGCGGCCAGGCCGCCATTTCCATCCACCTCGTCGACAAGCAGGGCCTGGCCGACTGGCTCAAGAACCTGTCGGCCCCGCAGCGCGCCGCGCTCGCCGCGCAGAAGTTCGAGGGCGACGGGTTCGAGCACGCCATCGTGCCCGACGGCGACGGCTGGTTCGCCGTGGGCGGGGTGGCGGACACGGGCGCGCTGTCGAGCTGGTGCCTGGCCAAGCTGGCCGAGGTCCTGCCCGCCGGCACCTATCGCCTGGCCAAGGGCGAGCCCGGCCCGGCCGCGTTCGGCTGGATCACCGCGCAGTACCGCTTCGACCGCTATCGCCAGGAGGCCGAGAAGGAAGGCCCCCGCGTGCTGCTGACCGGCGAGGTCGCCGGGATCGACGCCCTGCTGGCCGAGGCGGGGGCGGTGGCGAAGGTCCGCGACCTGGTCAACACCCCGGCCGAGGACATGGGCCCGGCCGAGCTGGAGGCCGAGGCCGAGGCGCTCGCCAAGGCCCATAAGGCCGAGCTGCGCGTCACCCGCGGCGACGCGCTGGAGCGGGAATTCCCGATGGTCCACATGGTCGGCCGCGCCGCCGCGCGCAGCCATGCGCCCCGGATGATCGAGCTGGAATGGGGCGATCCCGCGCACCCCCGCCTGGCGATCGTCGGCAAGGGGGTGTGCTTCGATTCGGGCGGGCTCGACATCAAGCCGTCCTCCGGCATGCTGCTGATGAAGAAGGACATGGGCGGAGCGGCCCATGCCCTGGCTCTCGCCGGGCTCATCATGGGCGGCGGGCTCAAGGTGCGGCTGCATCTGCTGGTCCCGGCGGTGGAGAATGCCGTATCGGGCGGCGCCTTCCGCCCGGGCGACGTGCTGCGCTCGCGCGCCGGGATCAGCGTGGAGATCGGCAATACCGACGCCGAAGGCCGCCTGATCCTGGGCGACGCCCTCGCCCGCGCCGGAGAGGACAACCCCGCGCTGATCGTCGACTTCGCGACCCTGACCGGCGCGGCCCGCGCCGCGCTCGGCCCCGACCTGCCCGCCCTGATGACCCGCCGCGACGAGACCGCCGAGGCGCTCCTCAAGGCCGGGCTGGCCAGCGACGATCCCTGCTGGCGCCTGCCGCTGCACGAGGCCTATCGCGAATATCTGAAGTCCGACCTGGCCGACATCAACAACAGCCACACCAACGGCTTCGCCGGGGCCAGCGTGGCGGGCCTGTTCCTCGACAGGTTCGTGCCCGAGGGCATCGACTGGGCGCATTTCGACACCTTCGCCTGGCGCCCGGCGGCCAAGCCCGGCCGCCCCAAGGGCGGCGACGCCCTGGGCCTGCGCGCGACCTGGCGGATGCTCCGGGAGCGGTTTAGCCCCGGCTTATCAAAGTGATGCATTAACGACACACGGACGGATCATTATTTCCTCGACACAATGCGCCGCCTTGACCGGCGTGCAAAGGGCTTCGAAACGGCCCCACAGGTGAGAGGGAACCACCGGCCTTAGGCGATAAGCTATCCGGCCATCTGCAATGGCGGGCGCGGTGCCTCCTCGAAGACCTGCAAGACCACGTTTTACGAGGGAACACACACATGAAGAAGTTCACCGCGGTCGCGCTCGCGACGGCAAGCCTGCTGCCTCTGGCCGCGCCGGCGTTCGCCCAGGACGTCGTGGCCGCCGATGAAGGCTTTTCGGATGGCGAAGAGATCGTCGTCCAGGCCCGCCGCCGCGACGAGAGCATCCAGGACGTTCCCCTGTCGGTCCAGGCCGTCACCGGGGCGGAACTCCAGAAGCTCGACATCCGCAGCTTCCAGGACATCACCAAGGTCGTCCCCGGCCTGACGCTGAGCACCTCGGGCTACAGCACCGCGGCCTCTCTGCGCGGCATCGCCTTCAACGCGGGCGCGAGCGGCGCCGGCACCTCGGTCGAATTCTATCGCAACGATGCGGTCATCGTCTCGAACGCGCTGTTCACCGCTTCCTACGACATCGGCCAGATCGAAGTGCTGCGCGGTCCCCAGGGCACCCTGCGCGGCCGCGCCTCCCCGTCGGGCTCGATCACCATCACCACGCGCCGCCCCAACCTCAGTGAAGTCGGCGGCTATGTGAACGGCACCCTTGCCGAGCGCGGCAAGTGGACCTTCGAAGGCGCGGTCAACGTGCCAGTGATCGAGGACAAGCTGGCCATCCGCGTCGCCGGCTTCGTCGGCCGCAACCGCGGCAACAACGTCTACGGCCTCAACGTGCCGCTGAACACGATCGACACCGACATCTTCGCCAAGACCCGCGCCCTGCGCGCCAGCGTCCGCGCCGATCCGTTCGACGGCGATCTCGTGCTCGATTTCAACTACGAGACGATCTTCAACGACATCCAGCGTTACCAGCAGGTCCAGTCGCTCTCGACCTGGAACGGCGGCGCGCTCAGCCCGCGCACGATCAACGTCGAGGACAACCTGGGCGTCGGCGCCGCGCCGGAGCGGATCCAGAACCGCTACAAAATCTACAACTGGCAGGCGAAGTTCCGTCAGTGGGGCCAGAGCCTGACCTATGTCGGCAACCACGTGACCGGCCAGAACCTGCTCTACAGCCTGTCCGACGGCTCGGGCATCTTCGCCTCGCCGACCGCCGCCTATCCGTTCATCAACGCCCCGGCCGGGCTGCTGACCAACACCTACGGCCGCCGGACCGACTCGAACACCCGTCAGACGGTGCACGAACTGCGCCTGCAGAACGAGGACCGCGTCGCCGGCCTGTTCGACTATGTCGTCGGCGGCATGATGGTGAACAACGCCTCGCCGACCATCCTGATGGACGGCACCCTGGGCAGCACCCGCACGGGCACCCTTCCCAGCGGCGTCACGAGCGCGGTCGACCGGGTCGTCGGCGGCCTCGTCACCCCGAACGGCACGTTCGACAGCTTCACGCTCAACTACATGGGCTTCGGCGGCACCTATCGCCCGCGCATCGAGAAGGAGCGTTCGCTGTTCGCCAACCTCACCGTGCACCTGGGTGAGAGCACCGAGCTGTCGGGCGGCATCCGCCACATCTGGCTGAAGAGCGATTCGGGCACGGTCTCGGGCATCAGCCTGGCGAACCCGACCAACTCGAGCGGCTACATCCAGCGCGCCTGCGCGGGCGAGAAGCAGCTGCCCGACCTGAACGCTCCCGCCTTCGGCGCCAACTTCGTCTGCGGCCCGACCAAGGAAGCGACGATCTACACGGCGTCGCTGAAGCACAAGTTCACCGAAGACCTGATGGCCTACTTCTCGTTCGGCACCTCCTGGCGTCCGGGCAACTCGGTGGTCGGCTGGGGCCTGCGCGAGGCTGCCGGCGGAACCACGCTGGAGGTCGGTCCGCAGCTGGCGCAGTTCCTCACCCCGCCGGACGAATCTTCGAAGTCGTTCGAGATCGGCGTCAAGACGGCGTTCTTTGATCGCCGCCTGAAGCTGAACCTCTCGGCTTTCTACCAGAAGTTCAAGAACCTGCCGCTCTACCCCTACAGCGCCTACTCGCTCAACGCGCCCTCCGGCACGCAGAGCGTCATCGGCGCCTTCAACTTCATCGCTCCGGCCAACGTGACGGTGAAGGGCCTCGAAGCCGACATGGCGCTGAACCTGTCGGATAACTTCGACATGGCAGCGACCTTCGCGTTCGCGAGCACCAAAGCCGACAACGCACTAGTGCCCTGCACCGATATGGACGATGACGGCATTCAGGACGACACTGCGCCGACCGTTGGTCAGTTGCAGGGCCAGGTTGGCCCCGGCGGTCAGGTCGACACCTGCCTGATCAACGCCCAGGCGGCAACGGCTCCGCGGTTCTCGGGCACGGTTCAGGCCGAATACCGGTTCCCGATCAGCGACTGGGGCAACGCCTACCTGCGCGGCTTCGTGAACTGGAAGGGCGCCACTCAGAACGACGCGCTCAATCCGTGGGACGACATCTCGGCCTACGCGCTGGTCGATCTGTTCGCGGGCATCCGGGCCCAGAACGGCGCCTGGGAGCTGGGCCTGTTCGTCAAGAACCTGTTCGACAAGCGGGTCGTGACGAGCCGCGCCGCGGCGCCGGCGACCACGCCGATCGACGTTCCGGGTCTGCCCGCGAACGCGGCGCCCTACAACTACCTGAACATCACCACCAACGACCCGCGCGAAGTCGGCGTGTCGCTGCGTTACGCTTTCGGTTCGCGCTGATCCCGCATCAGCCGGGCGAAAGCTTGGAAAATCTGGCCGGGCGACTCTTGTCGTCCGGCCATTTTCTTTGGGAAATCCACGGGTTGAAGCCACCGCCTTGCCTCGACGGCAGCGGGGGGGTAAGCGCCCGCATCCCGTAAACGAGGCGTTTCGCAAATTGTCCGAATGCAATGATCTCGACGGCCGGGTCTTCGCCCTGCTCGGCCCCATGAAGATTGCCGACCCCGCGCATACCGCGGTGCGCGGCGACCTGGCGCACATCGCGCTCGCCGGGCGGTATTTCGTGCCCCACTACGCCGTGCCGCTGGGACGGCGGATCGGCCGGGGCGGCGCGGCCCTGCGGGCGAGCGCGCGCAGCGATGCCGAGGTGCTGGCCGACCTCGCCGCGGGCAGCGGCTTCGACGTGCTCGACATCGCCGGCACGATCGCCTGGGGCCAGGTCGGCGACGGCGGCCTCGTCGGCTACGTCGCGCTGGACGAACTGGAGCAAGCCGCATGAGCACCAAGGTCTTCATCGACGGCGCCGCCGGCACGACCGGCCTCGAGATCCTCGAGCGGCTTTCCGGGCGGAGCGAGTTCGAGCTGCTGGTGCTCGACGACGAGCAGCGCAAGTCCGCCGATGCCCGGGCCGATGCCTATCATTCCGCCGACTTCGCGATCCTGTGCCTGCCCGACGACGCCGCGCGTGAGGCCGTGGCCCTGGCCGAGGGCGCCAGGGTGCGGATCATCGACGCCTCGACCGCCCACCGCGTCGCGCCGGGCTGGACCTACGGCTTTCCCGAGATCGCCGGGCGCGAGGCCGTGGCCGCGGCCAGCCGGGTGAGCAATCCGGGCTGCTATCCCACGGGCTTCATCGCCTTGGTCGCGCCGCTGGTGCGCGCCGGCCTGCTGCCCGCCGACTGGCCCTATACCTGCAACGCCGTCTCCGGCTATTCGGGCGGCGGCAAGGCGCTGATCAAGCGGTTCGAGGACCACCCGGAAATCGCCTATCGCACCTATGCCCTGGGCCTTGGCCACAAGCACGTCGCGGAGATGCAGGCCCAGGCCGGCCTCGCCCTGGCCCCGCTGTTCGCGCCCTCGGTCGTGCCCGCCCATCGCGGGATGATCGTGGAGGTGCCGCTTCCCCTTGCCGCCATGCCCGGCGCCCCCGCTCCCGCCGACCTGCGCCGCGGCCTGGCCGCCTTCTTCGCGGACAGCGCCGTCGTGAAGGTGCGGGACGAAGCCCCGGACGAGCTGCTGCTCGACCGGAACCAGGCCCCGTCCGACCGGCTCGACCTGCACGTCTTCGGCGCGGGCGACGGCAGCCAGGCGCGCCTGGTCGCGGTGCTGGACAACCTCGGCAAGGGCGCGAGCGGCGCGGCGGTGCAGAGCCTGAACCTGATGGCCGGCCTGCCCGAAACCACGGGCCTGCAACTGTAGTGCCCAATTCCTGGGCAGCCGTGGCTAATTTTTAGGCAGCGGAGCAGCACCACCCCGCGCCGATCCGGGCGATAGGGCAGCAATCGCCGGACGGGCCATGCGATTCTGCCCTTTTCCGGACCTGTCCCTTGGCCTAGGACAAGGCGGTGCTTCTGGCACGATTCTTGATAGGTATTTGGCGAGGCTTTTGGACACCCGGCCCGCTGGCGTGCCGGGCGTTCAGCCGCATGCCGTGACGGGCGGCAACGAAGGGATCAGATTGGCGTGAAGAAGATCGAGGCGATCATCAAGCCGTTCAAGCTCGACGAAGTGAAGGAAGCCCTTCACGAAGTCGGCGTGTCCGGCATCACCGTGACCGAGGCCAAGGGGTTTGGCCGGCAGAAGGGCCACACCGAGCTTTACCGCGGCGCGGAATACGTCGTCGATTTCCTGCCCAAGGTGAAGCTGGAGGTCGTGGTTTCCGACGATCTGGCCGAACGCGTGGTCGAGGCGATCGCCGCCG
Organism: uncultured Novosphingobium sp.; assembly: GCA_964520765.1. Classification (GTDB taxonomy): domain Bacteria; phylum Pseudomonadota; class Alphaproteobacteria; order Sphingomonadales; family Sphingomonadaceae; genus Novosphingobium. The sequence continues at coordinate 13,349 of CAZFPW010000013.1, read as the reverse complement.
CCGCGCAGACGGGCCGGATCGGCGACGGCAAGATCTTCGTGATCCCGATCGAGACGGCGCTGCGCATCCGCACCGGCGAGCGCAACGACGACGCAATCTGACGGCCCCCGAAAGGCCGTCAACCGCCGGACCGCCGGCAGCCATTTTCAACTTCATCGAGAACTTCGTGAACCTCGGGCATGGCCGGGGTGACGGAAAAAAGAAGGACAAGACATGAGCAAGGCAAGCGACATCCTCAAGCGCATCAAGGACGAGGAGATCGAATGGATCGACCTGCGCTTCACCGATCCAAAGGGCAAGTGGCAGCACCTGACCATGGTCGCCAGCCTGATCGGCGAGGATGAGCTGGAAGACGGCCTGATGTTCGACGGTTCGTCGATCGAGGGCTGGAAGGCCATCAACGAGTCGGACATGATCCTCAAGCCCGACCTCGACGCGGTCTATATCGATCCGTTCAGCGCGACCCCGATGATGATCCTGTGCTGCGACATCGTCGAGCCCTCCTCGGGCGAGCTTTACGCCCGCGATCCGCGCTCGACCGCCAAGCGCGCCGAGTCCTTCGTCAAGTCGAGCGGCGTGGGCGACACCGTCTATGTCGGCCCGGAAGCCGAGTTCTTCCTGTTCGACGACGTGCGCTTCTATGACGGCTACGACGGCAACGGCTTCAAGATCGACGACATCGAGCTGCCGACCAACTCGGCCCGCGAGTACGAAGGCGGCAACCTGGCCCACCGTCCGCGCGCCAAGGGCGGCTATTTCCCCGTCGCGCCGATCGACTCCTGCGTCGACATCCGCGGCGAGATGGTCTCGACCATGATCGAGATGGGCCTGCCCTGCGACAAGCACCACCACGAGGTCGCCAGCGCCCAGCACGAGCTTGGCCTGACCTTCGGCACGCTCGTCCAGACCGCCGACCGCATGCAGGTCTACAAGTACGTCGTGCAGCAGGTCGCCCAGGCCTATGGCAAGACGGCCACCTTCATGCCGAAGCCGATCATGAAGGACAACGGATCGGGCATGCACACGCACTTCTCGATCTGGGAAGGCGGCAAGCCGCTGTTCGCGGGCAACGGCTATGCCGGCCTCAGCGACATGTGCCTCTACTTCATCGGCGGCGTCATCAAGCACGCCAAGTCGCTGAACGCCTTCACCAACCCGACCACCAACAGCTACAAGCGCCTGGTGCCGGGCTATGAAGCGCCGGTGCTGCTGGCCTATTCGGCCCGCAACCGCTCGGCTTCGTGCCGCATCCCCTACGGCTCGGGCGAGAAGGCGAAGCGCGTCGAGTTCCGCTTCCCCGACGCGATGGCCAATCCCTACCTGTGCTACGCCGCGCTGCTGATGGCCGGGCTCGACGGGATCAAGAACAAGATCCATCCCGGCGAGGCCATGGACAAGAACCTCTACGACCTGCCGCCGGCCGAGCTGGCCCAGGTCCCGACCGTCTGCGGATCTCTGCGCGAGGCGCTGGACTCGCTCGAGGCCGACCACGAATACCTGCTGCAGGGCGGCGTGTTCACCAAGGACCAGATCGAAGCCTACCTCGAGCTGAAGTGGCCGGAAGTGCTGCGCTGGGAAACCACGCCCTCGCCGGTCGAGTTCGACATGTATTACAGCTGGTAAGGCTTCGGCCCAGACCAGCCGCAAGAAAGGGCGTCCGGAGCAATCCGGGCGCCTTTTCCTTTCCCGCTTTCGCCGGAATGACGCCCTACCCCGCCCGGCGCTCTCCCGCCGCGTCGCCGGGCACGCCGATCAGCTGCTCGATCGCCGCCACGTCCAGCGCCGGCCAGTAATAGTGCCCCTGGATGAAGTCGCATCCCGCCGCGCTCACCAGGTCTCGCTGGAGATGGGTCTCCACCCCCTCGGCGACGATCCTCATGTGAAGATCGCGGCCCAGCGCGGTGATCGCGCGGAGGATCGCGTGGCTGTCGAGGTCGTTCTCGATGTTCTGGACGAACGAGCGATCGACCTTGAGCCCGTCGAACCGGAAGGTCCGCAAGTAGCTGAGGCTGGAGAACCCAATGCCGAAATCGTCGAGCACGACGCTGAAGCCCATGTCCCGCAGCTCGGCCAGAACGGCCAGGACGCGGTCGGTCCGGTCGAGGAGGATGCCTTCTGTCACTTCGAAGACATAGCGCCGGGGATCGACGCCATGGCGTTCCACCAGCGCGCGCAGTTGCGGCAGGAACCCGCCCGACATGAGCTGCAGGGGCGAAAGGTTGATCGACACGCGATGTCCGTCCCACCGCCCGGTATCGGCGAAGACCCGGCCGATGACCCAGGCGCCGAGCGATTCCATCAGGCCGCCGTGCTCGGCCACCGGCACGAAGACGCCGGGGCCGATCTCGCCCCGATGCGGATGGTTCCAGCGCAGCAGCGCCTCGCAGGAGGCGATCCGGCCGGTCTCCATGGCGACGATCGGCTGATAGACCATGTGCAGCTGGTCCTGCTCCACCGCCTCGCGCAGCTCGCGTTCCAGGTCGTGCCGCCAGCGGACCGAATCCTCCATCTCCGCGGTGAAGAACCGCCAGCGGCCCCGCCCCCGGTTCTTGGCCCGGTAGAGCGCGATGTCGGCGTTGCGCAGCAGCTCGCCCGGATCGAGGCTGTGGGACGGCGCCCAACTGATCCCGCACGACGCCGAAACCGTGATCGAATGGCCGAGCACGTCGAAGGGCTCGCCGCATAACCGGATGATCTCGCTGCCGATCTCGCGCGCCCGGGCGTCCGTGCGGCGGGCCGAGCGCAGCAGGACGAACTCGTCCCCGCCGAGCCGGGCCAGCACGTCCCCCTCGGGCAGGCGGCCGCGAAAACGCGCCGCGACCTGGCAGATCAGCTCGTCGCCGACATGATGGCCCAGGGTATCGTTGATGTCCTTGAAGTGGTCGATGTCGAAGTAGGCGACGATGGCCAGGTCGTCCGGGTGGCTGCCCTCGCCCCGCTCCTCCAGCCGCTCCTTCAGCTTGCGCAGGAACTGCGCGCGGTTGGGCAGGCCGGTCATCGCGTCGTGCAGGGCATTGTGATGCGCCTGGGCCTCGCTGGCCTTCAGCTCGCGCGCGGTCCGCAGGAGGGTGCGGATGATCTCGACCGCGCCCAGGACCATGGCGGCCATGCAGAGCAGCACCGAGAGGAACAGCGGCACCACCTTTTCCCGGATAAGGGCGCTGCGCGGCGTCGATTTCCAGACCAGCCAGCCGAGCCGCTCCCCGGCCGAGCCGACGATCGCGTGGGAATTGTGCTGCTCGTCCTGGGCGGGCACGGCGCTGAAGCGCACGTCGTCGAGCAGGAGGCCGCGGCTGAGGCGGTTCAGGAACCTCTGGTCGAAGAACCGGACCGCGACGACGTTGCCGGGCTCGCTCCTGAGCAGCTCCGGCGCCGTATCGGGCAGCAGCGAAGAGACCGTGAGCAGCGCCGGCTTGCCTTCGTAATGGATCACCAGCGACGACCAGCGCGGCAGCGGCAGCCCCCGCGCGTCGAATGGCCACTGGGTTGCGCCCAGCCGGCGATACTCGGCCGGCTGGCCGAAGACGTGCCCTTCCCCGGCCATCTTGGCGAGGGCGGCGCGGATCTGGGGCTGGAGGGCGGCGAAGTCCCGCCCCCCGCTCGGCTGGCCGAGCTTCCAGGATCGCAGCAGCCCCCCATCGGGCGCGAGCAGGAAGATATGGTCGTAGGTGAAGTTCGACGCCATGAACTGGCCGATGTGCTTGTCGGCCCAGGCCATGTCGCGCCTCAGCATGATCGCCTTGAAGCCTTCGTCCCAGCTCAACTGGGCCTTCTGCTGGGAGATCGAGCCGGTTCCGGCGCGTTCGAGGTAGTTGGCGACCAGCTTGCGCTCGCTCGCGCGGTCCAGCTCGTCGACATATTCCATCGACTGCCGGAACGCGAACACCAGCGTCACCGTGAAGGCGACCAAGGTGAAGGCCAGCATCGAGAGAACGAGCCCCAGGCGCACCTGACGCCGCGCGCCCGCACCGATGCTCCGTCCAAGACCGCCCTTCCCTAACATCCTGCCCTGCAATGCCAGACAGAGGTAAATGCAGCATAAACCTTGACTTAGGGGAGCCTTCCCGCCGCTCGCGAACGCGGCGGCGCGAAAACCGTTTTCCTACACGGCCGGGACGCGTCTAATTGTTCCGCCTCCCGTTTCCCGCTTCGAGAGGCACATCCGATGGATCGCAAACCTGTATTCGACGCCGTGCGCGTGATGCTCGGCCGCTCCTTCCGCCCGGCCGAGGTCGCCGCGCTGGACGGCGCGATCGACCGGGCGCTGGGCAGCGCCGCCGCCCCTGCCGCCCCGCTCACCCTCGGCCGCGCCGGCGCGGCGCTCATCAAGCGCTGGGAAGGCTGCGCCCGGCGGCGCGAGGACGGGCGGTTCGCGGCCTATCCCGACCCCGGCAGCGCGGACGGCCGCCCCTGGACCATCGGCTGGGGCGCGACCGGCCCGGACATCGGCCCCGGCACGATCTGGACCCAGGCGGAATGCGATGCCCGGTTCGACCGCGACGCCGCCCGCTACGCCGCCGAGGTCGCCCGCGCGATCGGCGGCGCACCGACCACGCAGCACCAGTTCGATGCCCTGGTGTCGTTCCACTACAACACCGGCCGGATCGCCAGTGCGACGCTCACCAAGCGCCATGTCGCGGGCGACCACGCCGCCGCCCAGGCCGAGTTCGCCAAGTGGGTTCACAACGACGGCAAGGTGCTGCGCGGCCTGGTGCGCCGCCGCGCCGAGGAGGCTGCGCTCTATGGGCAACCGCCCACCCCGGATCAGTAGTCCTTGCTGACCTTCACGTTCACGCTCTGCCGGCCGAGGGTGGAGACGCTGCCGAGGAGCGAGAGCCAGTTCGTCACCCGGAATTCCAGGCTCGTCGCGTTGTAGCCGCGCCCGTCGGTGACGATCTCGGCATAGAACCGCCGACCGAAATACTTGCCCGCCGCGACGCCCGTGCCCCGGCCCAGCGCCGGATCGGCGGTGATGATCCGCAGCCGGTCGAGCCCGATCGCCGTGCGCAGCTTGTTGATCGGATCGATCCCGCCGCCCCCGCGCAGAGAGGCGAGCGCCGCGCCGAGCTGCAAGGCCTCCGGCGCGGAGATCTGGGTGATCGAGCTGCCGAACAGCAGGCGGGCGAGCAGCTCGTCCTCGGGCATGGCCGGGGTCGATGAGAACACGATCTCCGGCTTGTTGCCGCTGCCGCCCACGGTGACGCGGGCGGTCAGGCCGGTGACCTGGGCCTCCGCCACGATGTCGAGCCGGGGATCGGGCGGGCTCTCGCCGTCGAAGTTGATGCGCCCGCGGATCAGCTCGAAGCGGGTGCCCGCGAATTCGTAGCCACCCCGGATCATGTCGGCCTGGCCGAAGATCCGCATCGCGTCGGTCGTCCCGCGCAGGCGGATGTTCGCGCCCCATTCGCTGTCCAGCCCCATGCCGCGCACGGCGATGCGGTTCTCGCCCACTGCGTCGATCAGGAACCGCCAGGCGAAGGCCTTCGCGCGCGGCGGCGCGATGTCGGCGGGCGCGTTGATCTCTCGCGTGCGGATGTTGGGCAGCTCCTCCGCCGCGGAGGCGCGGCCCAGTTGCCAGCTTGCCGTATCGATCGAGACGCGCCCCGCGATCGTGCCCGACAGGCCGTCCGAGACGATCCGCAGCGGGCCGGTGATCGCGGCCGCCATGTCGGGCCGGTTGATCAGGCGGGCGTTCCGGGCGGCGAGCTTGATATCGATGACCGGCCCCTTGGTGTCCAGATCGGCAAGGTCGACGAAGCCGCTGCCCGCCACGGTGCCGTTGCCCGTGGTCCGCCCCGAGAACTGCGTCAGCGTCAGCCGCGAGCCGGCGAAGCTGCCCCGCATGGCGATCTGCGAGACGTCCGCCCCGATGAGCTGGCTCTGCATGCGCAGGGCGTCGCTGGCGACCGAGCCGCGCAGCAAGGGATTGGCGAGCGTGCCGGTGACGTCGGCGGCGACCGACACCGGCCCGGTCAGGTCGAAGGCCTCGATCCCCGCGAGCCGCCACAGCGCGTCGGCCGGGCCGTTGTAGCGAAGCTGGGCGAACAGGCTGCCCGCCATCAGCCGGTCCATCAGTGCGCCGCCCTGGGGCATCCCGGAAATACGCGCCTGGAGCCGGCCCCGCACCTGCCCGCCCTCGCGCGCGACGGCACGGGTTTCCAGCGCGGCCGCGCCAAGGTCCGCGACCAGGGCGAGATCGATGGGCCGGGAGGTCAGGACCAGGCCCGAGCGCGTCAGGCCCTTTATCATCAGCCGGGCCGAGCCGGTCGGCGCGCCGCCCCGCGGCTGGCGATAGTCGATCAGCCCCGAAGCCTTGCCGCCCAGGCCGACGTCCGTGACCAGGACGTCGGCAAGCGACAGCGGCATGTCGGACAGGGCGAGCCGCAGCTCGGTCTGGGTGCTGCCGAACAGGCCCGAGGCGATCAGCCGCCCACCCGCATAGCTCACCTGGGTCGGCGCGAGCCGCCACCCGCCGTCCTCGCTGGTCAGCACGGCGCGGCGCGGCATGGTGATTTTCTGGCCCGCGAACTCGCCGTTGGTGAGGAGCGCGATGCGGTTCGGCTCGAACTCGCCCAGCACCTGCATGGCGAAGCGACTGCCTCGCCGCCCGGCGAGCGAGGCCGTGACCCGCCCTCGGCCGTCCTGGATGCTCGCCTGGGCCGCGACGCGGCCGAGGAACAGGCTGCCGCGCCCGATCCCCTGGCCCATCAGGTTGCCGGTGATCGTGGTATGGCCCTTGGCCATGAGGCCGCTCGCTTCCAGCCGGCCGCTGCTGATCGTCAGCGGATTGTCGCCGCCGAAGCGGGCGTTCTCTGCCGTCAGGGCGACATCGAAGCCCTGCCCGCCGCCGCGCGGCTGCAAGGCGATCGTGCCGTCGACCCCGCCGCCCGCCAGGCGCAGCGTGCCGGCGACGCCGCCGTCCTGGATCAGCAGGCCGCCGGTGACGTTGGTCTTCCACACCTCCAGGCGCTCGATCTGCAGGCGGGTGGGTCCGCCCGGCGGGGAGAAGAAGCCCAGCACGCCGTCGAACGGCCCGAGCGTGGAGCCGCCCGAAGTCTCGATGCGGAAGCCGCCCTGGATCGGCGCCAGCGCGACGCGCACGTCCTTGAGCCCGGCGGCCGGCAGCGGGCTGGCGAAGACCAGCACGGCGCGCGGCCCGTCTCCGGCGATGCTCGCCTGGACGGTGAACGGGCCGTAATCGGTGTGGCGGCCGCCGCCGCTCAGGGTCGTGGTGTCGCCGGTCAGGCGGCCCGAGACGTTGAGCGAGAGCTTGCTGGCGTTGAGGCTGGCGCGCTCGAACACCAGCGGCATCTCGCCGCCCATGCGCAGGCCGGCGGCGAAGCGGATGCCGGTGCCGGCGATGGTCGTCAGCGTGGGATTGTCCACCTTCGGCATCGATCCGGCGAGGTTGGCGGCCAGCCGCCAGGGCACGCCGTTGCCGAACTTCAGCAGGATCTTGGCATCGGCGTCGACGGTGCCGAGGTCCTGGAGCTGCCAGCCCCGCGCCGCGACCGGCCCGGCCAACGCATAGCCGCCGCGCGCCACGTCGCCGCGCAGCACCAGCCGCGCGGCTAGGCCGGGCACGACCATCGCCAGGTTGTCCCCGGTCAGGCGCGAGCCGTCCAGTTGCAGGCGTCCGGTCACCCGCGCGTTGACCAGGCGCGGATCGACCATGGCATTGCCGGTGACGACGCGCGCGGCGCGGGCATCGAGCGGCAGGGTCCACAGCGTGCCCTGGCGCGTCGCCACGCCCGACTGGACGAAGCGCTCGACCCGCAAGGTCCCGCTGGTCACGCGCTCGGCGACGAGGGCATGGCGGATGGAGAGGGCGTCGAAGGCCCCGTCCAGCTCGAGCGAAAGCCCCGCTCGCTCGATCCGCGTGCCCTCGATCGGTTCGGGATCGCGCAGGCCGGCCTTCACCACCAGGCCGTCGAAGGCGTTGTTGCCGAGGTCGACCTTGCCCCGCGCATCGACCTGCGCGCCGCCGCCGATCGCCAGGAAGCGCCCGTCGAGCACGGAGTTCACCAGGGTCCCCCCCGCGTCGATCGCCACGGCCTGGCCGGCGATCCGCGCCGCCGGGCCGGTGAGCAGGTCGCGCGGCCAGACCAGGCCGAGCACGCCGTACTGGCCGGAACGGTTGGTCAGGCGCAGCGCGGCCAGTTGCGTCCCGGCGGAATCGACCAGCAGCGAGCCCTTCCAGTCGCGCCAGGTGCCCCGGCCGGTGATCCGCGCGCGCAGATCGCGCTCCGCGCCGGCCAGGCTGGCGAGCAGGCCGCCCTTGGGGGCCACGTAGTCCAGCCCCATGTCGAACTTGTCGCGGTCGGGCTCGGCGTCGAGCAGGGCCATGAAGCGGTCCCCGCCGCCGAGCTGCGCTCGGGTGTTGACGAGCGCGCGGCCCTTGCGGATGTCGACCTTGGCGATCAGGTCGACCCGCCGCCGCTCCTCGCCGAGCACGCCCGGGGCGGCGGTCAGCCGGTCAAGCTCCAGATGGTCGATGCGGATGTCGAAATTGGGCAGGATCGGCGCGTCGGGATCGCCCGGGCGCAGCTCCCACTGGCGCAGCAGGACGCCGCGACGCAGCACCAGCCGCCGCACGTCGAGGCCGCTGGTGAACCAGTTGAACGGCCGCCAGTCCAGCTCCGCCTCGGGCACCTGGAGGAAGCGCCCCTTGGGGTCCGACAGGACCACGTCCTTGAGCATGGCCTTGCCGTAGAGCGAGCCGTCGATCCGCCCGATCGAGATGCGCAGGCCGGAAGCCGGGGCATAGCGGGCGATCTGCTCGACCACGAAGCGATGGCCGATCGGGCTGTTGAGGACGAGCACGCCCAGCGCGACGATCCCCAACAGGCCGAGGACGGCGGCCACCAGGTACTTGCGCCAGCCCCAGCCGCGGCGGCGCGGCGGCGGCGGCGCCTGGCCCTCCGGCGCGGGTTCGGGCGCCGGTTCGGCGGGAGGCGGCGCGTCCGTCATCAGAACGCCTGGCCCAGCGCGACATAGACGGCCACGCGGCTGTCGCCGGGGCGCGGGTTGAGCGGCGTCGCCACGTCGACGCGCAGCGGGCCGAAGCCGGTCTTGTAGCGCAGGCCGATGCCCGCGCCGTAGCGGATGTCGCCGAAGCTCGGGAAAGTGCCCTCGTCCACGCCGCCCGCGTCGACGAAGGGCACGATGGAGAGGTTGCCGTCGAACAGCCCGGTCTTGATCCGCGCCTCGACCGAGACTTCATAGAGCGAGCGGCCGCCGCTGGGATCGCCCGCCGTGTTGCGCGGGCCGATGAGCTGGTAGCCATAGCCGCGCACCGATCCGCCGCCACCGGCATAGAACCGCCGCGAGGGCGCGATGTCGGCGGTCGCCGCGCCCTGGATCGAGCCCACGCGCGCCCGCGCTGCCAGGACGAACCGGCCGACCGGCAGGTAGGCGCTCGCATCGGCCTGGGTCTTCACGTAGAACGAGGTCCGGCCGCCGGTCTTGGAAACCTCGGGCGAAACCCGCAGCGCGGCGCGGAAGCCCTTGGTTGGATCAAGCAGGTCGTCGGTCCCGTCGAAGGCCGCGCGCAGCGGCAGCGCGCCGATCGTATAGGTGGTGCGCGGCGCGTTGGTGTTGCCCGATCCCTCACGCTCGCCGGACAGCATCGCCTCGACCCCCACGGACCAGACCCACGGCTTCTGGAACAGCAGCGTCGTCAGCTTCTCGAAGCTGGCCGCGAAGGCGACGGTGCGCGCGCCATAGGCGTCGCGGTTGGAGTTGCTGCCATAGAGATCGGCGGTCAGGACCTGGTCGCGGCCCTTGAAGTTGTTGCGGCGGAAGGTGACGCCGGCCAGCTGCTCCTTGGTCCCGGCGATGGCCCGCAGGCGCAGCATCCCCTCGGGCGGGAAGAGGTTGCGGTGCTCCCACTGCACCTCGGCCCGGAAGCCGTCGCCGGTGTCATAGCCGAGCTGGCCCGAGATGGTGCGCAGCGGGGCCTTGGTCATCTCGATGTCGAGCGCGACCTCGCCCGGCTGGCCCGGCACGGGCGCGCGGACCTCACGCGGGGTGACGGTCACGCTGCCGACCAGCCCGGTCGCCAGGATCGCCCGGCGCAGGTCGTCGCGCTGGGACCGGCGGTAGAGGTCGCCGGGCTCGAACCGGGCGATCTCCTCCAGGTGGCGGGACGAAAGGAAGTCCTCCAGGTTGGAGCGGACCCGGCCGAAATTGTACTTGCCGCCCGGCGTCACCGGCTGGGTCAGGTCGCCTTCCTCGCGGCGGTGGTCGATCAGCAGGTCCGGCTCTTCGAGCTTGGCGAAGGGATAGCCGTTCTCCGCCAGCGCCAGGTCGAGCGCGCCCTGGGCGGTGACGATGCGGTCGCTATAGACCGGATCGCCCGGCTGGATGCCGTACTGCCCGCGCAGCAGCGCATAGTCGGCCCCGGTGCTCTCCAGCGTCGGCAGCTCGATCTTGCCGAAGACGTAGCGCGGCCCCGGCCTGATGTCGAACCGCACGCCGGCCTCGCCATTCGCCTTCTCGGGGCTGTCGATCCCGGCGACGGTCTGGATCACGTCGCCGTCATAGTAGCCGTAGATCCGCAGCAGCTTGTCGAGCAGCTCCCGGTCGGCGCGGGCGCGCACGCCGATCTGGCCGATCTCTTCCTCGCTGCCGCCCAGGGTTTCCAGGGTGGACAGGCCCTTGAAGCGCTTCTCGAACTCCTCGCGCTCCGGGAACTGGCTGGGGTCGACCGGGAAGGCCAGGGCCAGGCGCGAGGAGATGCGGCTAACCTCGCCGCGCGGCAGGGGATCGGTCGGCATGGAATTGAGCGCCGCCTGGACCGCGGCGATGTCGGGATCGGGCTCCAGCGAGACCAGCGCGGGCAGCTCCAACTCCTGGTCGGGCCAGGGCAAGGCGAAATCCGCCCCGTTCGCCAGCGGCGATTCGGGATCGACCTCGGGCAGCGCCTCAAGCTGGGCGTCCTGCTCGGCGTCATTCTGGGCCGGGGCCAGGACCTTGGCGAAGTCGTCTGGATTGCGGACGGCCGAATCCGGGATCAGCGCCTCAAGCTCGGCATCGGTGTCGATGCTCTGCGCGAGAGCCGGCTGGAGGGAGAGCACGGCCGCGCAGGCGGCCACGATCAGCCGCTCAATCGACGAGGCGGTATTGCTCCTGCCCACCGGGAACGCCGTCCTTGCCGCTGCCTGCCGGAACCGGGACGTCGCGGCGCTGCACGCCGACGGCGGCGGCGATGAGCTGGTCCTGCTCGGCGGCGTCGAACCGCTCCCACCCGGCACGGCCGAGCCGTTCGAGCGGGCGGTAGCGGATCTTGTACTGCATCCGCGCCGAGCCATCGACCCAATAGCCGAGATAGACGTAAGGAAGCCCTTCCTGAGCCGCCCGACGGATGTGATCGAGGATGATGTAATTGCCAAGCCCCGTCCGCGTCTCGTGTTCCGGGTCGTAGAAGCTGTAGATCATCGACAACCCGTCGCCCTGCTTGTCGGTGAGGCATCCGCCGACCAGCCGGCCCGGCGTCACCCCATCGAACGAGGGCTCCCTATATTCAATGACATAGCTGGTTACGGGCGTGTGTTCCACCATGTCGGCGAAATCCACATCATCCATCGTCGCCATGCCGCCACCCGGATGCCGGGCGCCGAGGTAACGCTGCAACAGCTCGAATTGTTCCGAGGTCGACCACGGCCGGCAGGCGGTGACGACAAGGTCGGAATTACGCTTCAGGTTGCGGCGCTGCGTGGACGAGGGCGAAAACTCGTCCGCGACGACGCGGACCGAGACGCAGGCGGCGCAATCGATGCAGGACGGGCGATAGGCCACGGTCTGGCTGCGGCGGAAGCCGATGCGGCCCAGCGCGTCGTTCAGCGCATCGGCGTGAGCGCCTTTCAGCTCGGTAAAGACCTTCCGCTCCGTCTTGCCCGGAAGATAGGGGCACGGCGCGGGGCTGGTGACGAAAAACCGGGGAAAGCGAACGGGTGCCGTCACGAGATTTCCGGGTTCCTCTGCACTGCGCACGGGAATTCGCGCTGCGCGGCCAGATATGCCTGCGCTGGGCCAATGGTGAAAGAGTTTTAACCACGAAACAAGGTAAGTAGATGGTTAATTTGCACAGCCGAGGGGATTCCGTCGCGGTTTGGGTCAGCTTGCGCGGAACTCCCTAACCAGCGCCCGGCGCAGCAGCCGGTCCTCCAGCGAATAGTAGAGGAAGATCGCCTCGTCCCGCACCAGGCACGATGCGGCGAAAGCGATGTCGGTCCCCGCCCGTTCCTGCGGCGGCGGGGGCACCAGCAGGGGCTCCACGCCCCGGCCGACCACGCGCGAATAGTTCTCGTCGAAGGCGATCCAGCCGATCCGCCAGCGGGCGTCGGCGGTCGCCCCGTTGTAGAACATCACCGGCGGCCGCCCTTCGCGCGCCACGATCGGCCCGGTCGAAAGATGCCAGTTGTCCCAGGAATCCTCGCGGATGGTGAAGGGATCGTCGACCACCCGCCACGGCCCCTCGGCATGGTCGGACAGGGCCAGGCCGATGCGCGAGGCCTGGTCCTTCGCATATTCGTAGAACAGCCGGTAACGCCCGTCCGCGCCCCTGGCGACGGTCGCTTCCTTGATATTGCCCTCTCCGGCCGGGGCCTTCAGCGTGACCTCGCGCTTGGTGAGGCGGGTCAGGTCCGGCCCGGCGGCGACCAGCAGCGAGCCCTGCTCGCGCCGGGCGTCGACCCCGGTGTAGAAGACCAGCAGGCTGTCGTCCGAGGAGAACACGACCGTCGGGTCCTCCACCCCGCCCGCGTCGATCTCGTCCGGGCCAGGGACGATCGCCGGATCGGGCTTGATCGCGAAGTTCAGCCCGTCGCGCGACGTTCCGGCATAGATCACGCCGGTCGGATCGTCCGGCCCCAGCGGATTGGCCAGGACGCGGACCAGCAGGTGAATGCGGCCATCGACCTCCCAGACATAGGGGCTCATCAGGTCGTGCCCGGCCAGCAGGCCGTTCGGCCCGGCAATGTCGAGCTGGACGATTCCGATGTCCCCGACGGCATAGGTAAAGTCCATCAGGCCCCCAGCGCCACGGTGAGCGACAGCGCCCCGTCGATCGTGACGGTCGTGCCGGTGATGTAGGCGGCGCGGTCCGACAGCAGGAACAGGACCAGGTCCGCCACTTCCTCGGCCCGGCCTGCGCGGCCCCAGGGGATCGCCGCCTCCTTGCGCGCCAGCTCGGCCGGATCGTCGAGCGCCGACTGGTTCATCGGGGTCAGGATCATGCCGGGCGCGACGCCGTTCACCGCGATCCCGCGCGGGGCCAGCTCCAGCGCGAGGGTGGCGGTGAGCTGGGCGAGGCCGCCCTTGGCGCTGTCGTATTCCACCCCGCCGGC
>CAZFPW010000012.1:0-25752 GCA_964520765.1 uncultured Novosphingobium sp. | reverse complement strand
GACAAGTCCCTAAGACTTCGGGTAAGGGCCCGGCGGGAAACCGCCGGGCCCTTTTCGTTGTCGTTTGCAGATGCGGACATGCCGGCGCGACGAAGCGCCGCCTGGGATGGGGTCTTTGCACAGCTCCCAACGTCTTCGTCATCCCCGCATAAGCGGGGATGACGTGGGGGAAGAAAGGTCTTTCGCGACCCTCCCACAGAGGGAATGCGTACTTTGTAATGCTACACCCGCCCCCTCGTTGGGCCGGGCATCACGTTTATGGCAAGTGCAGATGGCGTCGAGGGGAACGGCCCCTGTCCCCGATCCTCCTGCACCGCCCCGCACTCTTCCACCCTCCGCTCAGCCTGAGCCTGTCGAAGGCCACGCGCCGACTCTTGCCCCAAGTCCCCTGGAGCTGGAGGAGATGGCACCGCGTGGCCTTCGACAGGCTCAGGCTGAGCGGGGGTAGGAAATGAGGGCTAGGGCCGTGAGGGACAAAGGGAGATCCAGGGCAAGGCTCGCCCACCCCAGGGCATCATGGGCCGCGATCTGCGCGCTGCACGCACGCCCGAGCCGCCCGTCCATGGCCCGCCCTGCACGATGGACGGGGAAATGCTGTCCTACAGATAGACGGATATGCCAGGATGCGGGGATAGGGCCTCACGCCTCGCCGCCGCCCTGCCCCGCCGCGCATGGCGACAGGGCGAGCGGCGCAAGGCGACGCCTCCGCCCCAAAGTGACACTTCCCCTCAGGACACCGTATATTTCGTCAAGTTCGGCGGATTTGCGCGGGTTCAGCGCATCAGCAGGATGGAGATCCGCCGGTTGCGCGGGTCTTCCGGGTGGTCCTTGATGAGCAGCTCGCGGTCGGCCACGCCCTCGATGCGGCGGAAGCGGGCCTCGGCGATGCCGTTGCGCATCAGGGCCTGGCGGGTCGCCTCGGCGCGCCCGGCGGAGAGCGACCAGTTGTTGGCGCCGCCGCCGGTCTTCCACGGCGTGGCGTCGGTATGGCCGCGCAGGGTCAGCCCGCCCACCTCGGGGCGCACCGTGTCGCCGATCGCGCGCAGGAGCTGCGTCGCCTCGACGGTGAGGAGCGTGGTGCCCAGGCGGAACATCGAGAAGTCGGCATCGTCGACCAGGTCGATGCGGATGCCCTCGGTCGTGTCGACCATGCGGACCTGCTTGGCCAGCTTGCGGAGCTGCGGCGAGGCGTTGAGCCGGGCCTGCAACTGCTCCTGCATTCGCGCGACCCGCTTGATGTTGGAGCCGCCCTCCTTGGGGCCGCCGGTGGCGTCGCGCGGGATGGTCAGGGCGCGGGTGCCGGTCTGGCCGGCCTTGTTGGGATAGTTGTCGACATCGGTGATCGACGAGCCGCCGAGCAGGCCGGCGTTGGAGCCGGCGCTCGCCTCGCGGGTCTTGATGAGGGTCGGGGTGAAGTAGTCGGCAATGCCCTTGCGCTGCTTCTCGGTCGTGGCGCCGAGCAGCCAGAGCAGCAGGAAGAAGGCCATCATCGCGGTCACGAAGTCCGCATAGGCCACCTTCCAGGCGCCGCCGTGGTGGCCGCCGGCGACGACCGTGACCTTCTTGACGATGATCGGCCGGGGCGGCTCGTTCTTCCCCCGTGCGGCGCTCGCCATGACCTACCTGCCCCGCAGCGCGTCGAGGAGTTCGGACAGGCCCGGGCGGAAGGCATGGCCCAGGCCCGAGCGCGCGCTTTCCACCACCAGCGGCTGGGGCCAGCCGTGGAGCGAGGCGATGACCACCTGCTTGACCGCGTGGAAGATCTGCTCGTCCTGGTCGTTGACCTGCTTCAGCCGGGTGGCGAGCGGGCCGACGATGCCATAGGCGAGCAGCACGCCCATGAAGGTGCCGACGAGCGCCGAGCCGATCATCCCGCCCAGCACGCTCGGCGGCTTGTCGATCGAGCCCATGGTCTTCACCACGCCGAGCACGGCCGCGACGATGCCCAGCGCGGGCAGCGCGTCGGCCAGGTTCTGGAGCGCGTGCTGCGGCTCGGCCATCTCGTGGAAGTGGGTCTTCATGGCGTTGTCCATGACCTCTTCCACCGCGTGGACCTCCAGCGTGCCGGAGGAGACGACAATCAGGGTCAGGGTGTCGCAGATCAGCGCGGTCAGCGGCTTGTTGGCGAGCAGGCGGGGGAATTCCGCGAAGATCGCGGAGTTCTGCGGCTCGGCCACATGGCTTTCCAGCGCGACCGGGCCTTCGCTGCGCAGCAGCTTCATCAGCCGGGTGGTGAGCGCGATGGCGTCGATATGGTCCTGCTTGGTGTGCTGCGGGCCCTTCATGATCCGCTTGAAGCAGCCGCCGATCGCCTTCAGCTCATGCATCGAGTTGCCGGTGACCAGCGCGCCGACCGCGGCCCCGCCGATGATCAGCATCTCGTGCGGGATGGCATGCATGACCGGGCCGAGGGCACCGCCGGTAAGGGCGAAGCCGCCGAAGACCATGACGATCAGGATGACGATCCCGACGATAGCGAACATTAAACGTACCCCCCTTGGTCGGTCGGATCAGCGCAGCAGGTTGAACAGCGAAAGGCCGGCCAGCTTGGTGAAGCTCGCCTGGCTGGCTTCGAGCACGGTCAGCATCTGGGTGAGCTGGGCCATGGTGCCCGGAATGTCGGTGGCTCCGATGTCGGCCTGCTCGGCGGCGCGCAGCTCGCCGAGGTCGACGCGATGGTCGGAGGTCAGGTCGATCCACGACAGGCGCGAGCCGACCACGGTCTGCGCGGTGGAGAGCGAGTCGATCCCGGCGTCCATGGCCACCGCCGAATCGCGCGCCACCTGGCTGGCGTTGGGCGCGCCGGACTGCAGGGCGTCGGCCAGGCCCTTGACCACGGCCATGAGGTCGGTCGGCACGCCGCCCACGCTGAAGTTGAGGAACTCCGGCCCGGTCATCCCGCGCGCGACGGTCTGGCCTTCGCCCAGCGCGATCTCGCCGGCGCTGGCCGTGCCGCCGTAGACCGCGTTGCCCGAGCCATCGAGAGTGTAGGGCTGGCCCGCCATCTCGCCGCCGAACAGCGAATGGCCGGCGCTGTCGCGGCTGTTGGCGAGCGCGAGAAGGCTGGCGTGGATGCCCTGAAGCTCCACCCCGTAGGAGGCGCGCTGGCTCTCGCTCAGCGTGTCGTTGCCGGTGGCGAGCGCGATGTCCTTCACCCGCATGGCGAACTCGGTGAACGAGGACAGCGCCTGGTCGGTGAGGTTGAGGTCCGCGCTGGCGCGGTTGGCGTTGACCAGGTCGATCTTGGCCAGGCTGTCCGACCGGGCCAGCGCGCGCAGCCGCGAGGCGACGACCGGATCGTCGGAGGACCGGGCCAGCTTCTGCCCCGAGCCGAGCTGCGACTGGAGCGCCTCGGCCTGCTTGCGCAGGTCGCCCATGTTCAGGCTGGCCCGTTCGTAGAAGGCGCTGGTGCTGTTGCTGATCATCGGCATGGTTCGGCTCACCTGATTCCAATGATGGTGTCGAAGATGTCGGACGCGACCTGCATGATCCGGCCCGAGGCCTGGAACGCCTGCTGGAAGCGCAGGAGGTTCACCGCCTCCTGGTCGAGGTCGACGCCGGCCTGGGCCTGGAGCGCGATCGAGGCGTTGCTGGCGATGACCACCAGGGCGTCGCGGCTGATCGAGCGGCCCTGGACCGTGCTGGAGATGTCGAAGATCGCCGCGTCCATCGCGCCCGCCGGGTCGGCCCCGGCCAGGGCGGCGCGCAGGGCGTCGAGGTTGGCCGAGTTGCGGCTGTCCGCCCCGGCGCCGGCCGGCGCGGTGGCGAGGCCCGCGCCATTGGCGAGGACCACTCTCACGTCCGCCGCGCCGGTGCCGCTGAACATCGGCTGGCCGGCCGCGCCGCTCAGGTCCACGCCGGCGGCCTGGGCCGCGTTGGCGGCCGCGATCACGCTGGCGGCGACCGCGTCGATCCGGCCGCGGGTGTCGACGAGCTTGGTCAGCGCCTGCGACTTGCCGGCGAGCGAGCCGCCCGCGATCGCCACGGGCGAACCGCCGAGCGTGAACGAGATCGTGCCGTCGGCCGCGGTCGCCATGGCGAAGGCGCTGGCCGTGCCGCCGGTGACGAGCGAGGTGCCCGGCGTGCCGCCGAGCGTGACCTGCACGGTCTGGTCTGGCGAGATCGTGGTCTTGATGTCGGTATACTTGCTGAGCGACTGGAGCAGGTTGTCGCGCTGGTCGAGCAGCGCGGTCTGGTCGCTGCTGGCGTCGGAGGCGCGGGCCAGGCGCAGGTTCACGCGGGCCAGCTCCTGGGCCAGCTTGTTGACCTGGTCGACCCCGTCGGCGGCCTCGAACTGCAGGCCGTCGCGGACCGAATCCAGCCCCTGCGAGGCGATGTTGAAGCTGTTCGCCATGACCCGCGCGTCCTCGACCACGGCGGCGCGCAGCGAGGCGTTGGTCGGATCGGCGGCAAGCTGCTGGAGCGAGCCTTCGAACTTGACGATGGCCGAATAGACGTCCGCGCCCTCGACGGCGGATTCGATGTTCTCCAGCCCCGCGACCTCGGCATTGGCGCGCGCGGCGTCGGCGCCCGTGCGGCGGACCTCCGACTGGCGGAACTGATCGGCGTTGCGGACGATGGCGTTGAGCCGCACGCCCGACAGCGAGATTTCGGCCGACTGGCCGATGCCGCCCGTCGCCACGACCTCCGCCAGCGAGACCGAGCGGCGGACGTAGCCCTCGCTCGCCGCGTTGGCGATGTTCTGCGCGGTGACGTCGAGCGCGATGCGCGCCGCGTTGGCGCCGCTCTTGCCGATCGAGAGGAGGTCGGAAGCCATGGCTTAGGCCTTCTTGTCCGTGGGAGTGGGAGCGGCGGCCGGCGCGGCGGCTGTCTGGGGGCCGAGCAGGCGCGCCATGTGCGCCTCGATCTGCTTGGCGAGGCCGAGCGTGCCGCTTTCGGCGACGATGTCGGCGATCTTGCTGTCCTGCATCTCGCGGAAGGTGTCGATCGCGCCGGAGCCGAGCAGGTCGTCGCCCATGCCGGCCTGGCGCGCCGAGGCGAGCATCTGGCGCACGAAGATCGCCTCGAACTCCTTGGCCGCGCCCGACAGCTTGGCGCGCGTCGCGTCCACGCCCGACTGGACCGAGGACAGGGCCGCGCCCGCCAGATTGTTGGAGATCGTCGTCATATCACCACCATTTCCGCCTTGAGCGCGCCGGCCTGCTTGAGCGCTTCGAGGATCGCGACCAGGTCCGAGGGGCTGACGCCGAGCAGGTTCAGCGCGTCGACGATCTTGGCGAGCGAGGCGCCGCCCTTGAAATGGGCGACCCGGCTGCCCTCTTCCTCCAGCGAGATCGTGGAGTCCTGCTGCACGGCGGTCTGGCCCCGGCTGAACGGCGCGGGCTGGCTGATCGTCGGCTTCTCGTCGATGCGGACGGTGAGCTTGCCGTGGCTGATCGCCGCGGGCGAGAGGCGCACGGCCGAGTTGATGACGACCGTGCCGGTGCGGCTGTTGACGATGACCCGCGCGGGCGTTTCGGCCGGCGTGACCTCGATCATCTCGATCGCCGCCATCATCGAGCCGCGCGTGTCGGCGCCGCCGGGCAGGCGCAGCGCGATGGTCACGCCGTCCTCCAGCGTGGCCGTGCCGGGAAAGCGGCGGTTCACCGCGTCGCGCACGCGCTGGGCGGTGAGGAAGTCGGAATTGAACAGGTTGAAGCGCAGCACCTCGCTCTGGTCGAAGCCGGTGGCGACCGCGCGCTCGACGCTGGCGCCTTCCGCGATGCGGCCCACGGTGGGCACGTTGACCGTGACCTGGCTGCCGTCCTTGGCCGAAATGCCGAGGCCGCCGACCGCGAGGTTGCCCTGGGCCATGGCGTAGATCTGGCCGTCCGCACCGTAGAGCGGGGACACGATCAGCGCCCCGCCGCGCAGGGACTTGGCCTTGCCGATGGCCGAGACGGTGATGTCGATCCGCTGGCCGGGCTTGGCGAAGGCCGGCAGGTCGGCGGTGATCATCACCGCCGCCGCGTTCTTGAGGCCCGGCGAGACGCCCGGCGGCAACTGGAGGCCGAGCCGGCCCGACGCGCCCTTCATGGCTTGCGTGAGGTATTCGAGGTTGTCGTCGCCCGTGCCGGCCAGGCCGACCACGATGCCGTAGCCGGTGAGCTGGTTGGAGCGGACGCCCTGGAAGCTGCCGAGGTCGCGGACGCGCTCGGCATGGGCGATGCCCGGCAGCAGGGCCGCGCCGAAGGTCAGGGCGGCGGCGATGGCGGAAAGGAGGAGGCGACGCATCTCTGGGCTCCTCAGAACGGGCTGACGATGTTGAAGATGCGGCTGAGCCAGCCTTCGCGGCCGGCCCGCTGGATCGATCCGTTGCCGGTATATTCGATCCGCGCATCGGCCACCTGGTTGGAGCGGATGCGGTTCTGCGCGTCGACGTCGGAGAGGCGGACGATCCCGGAGAACTGGACCCATTCGTTGCCCTGGCTGAGCAGCATGCGCTTTTCTCCGCGAACCAGGGCGGTCCCGTTGGGCCGCACCTCGACGATGGTGACGCCGACCTCGCCCACCAGCGAGTTCGTCTGGGTGGTGTTCCCCTGTCCCTTGAACGACGACTGGCTCGAAGCTTTAAGGGCGTCGGGGCTGGCGAAGGCCAGGAAACCCTCGCTCGGCGGGGTGATCGAGGCGCCGCCGGAACGGTCCGTCTTGGTGCCCACCGTCTTGGAGGTGGTGGTCTGCTCGACCAGCATGATGGTCAGCATGTCGCCGACCTGCTTGGCGCGGTGGCCTTCGACCAGCGAGGCGTAGCCGGCGTTGACGTTGAAGATCGAGCCGCTCGTCGCCGGAGCCGGGGCGACCGGCACGGGCAGCGACGGCTCGAAGCCCTTGGGCGGCTTCTTGGCGAGCGCGGGCGTGGCGAGCGCGCTGGCGGCGATCACCGTGGCGGCGAGCAGCGGCAGACGGCGCGGCGCCAGGCCGGGCCGGCGCGGCGCGGGATCGATCCGGCGGCCGAGCGGGGCGCGGCTCCAGGCGGGCAGCGCGAGCGGAAGGGGGGCGGGTCCGGTCATGGTCATCACAGCGTCTGGTTCGCGTTGCGGAGCATCTCGTCGACGGCCGAGATCATCTTCGAGTTGATCTCGTAGGCGCGCTGGCATTCGATCATGTCGACCATCTCCTCGACGATGTTCACGTTCGAGCCTTCGAGCATGCCCTGGCGGATCTGGCCGCGGCCGTTCTCGCCCGCCGTGCCGACCTGGGCGGCGCCGCTGGCGGCGGTCTCGACCAGGAAGTTGTCGCCCTTGGCCTGGAGGGCCGCCGGGTTGGCGAAGCTGGCGATGGTGATCTGGCCGAGCTGGGTCGGCTCGGAATTGCCGGCGACGACCGCCGAGACGGTGCCGTCGGGCGAGATCGCGATCGAGCTGGCCCCTTCGGGAACCGTGATCGCCGGCTGGAGGGCATAGCCCTGCGCGGTCACGAGCAGGCCTTCGGCCGAGCGCGAGAAGTTGCCCGCGCGGGTATAGCCGAGCTGGCCGCCGGGCAGCTGGATCTGGAAGAACCCGTCCCCGTCGAGCGCCAGGTCGAGCGCGTTGCTCGTCGTTTCCAGCGAACCCTGGGTGGCGATCCGGGTCGTCGACTGGACGGCGACGCCGGTGCCGAAGTTGAGGCCCGTGGCATAGGCCGTCTCGGTGCTGGACTGCTGGCCGGCGACGCGGGCGTCCTGATAGGCGAGCGTCGCGAAGTTGGCGCGGTCGCGCTTGAAGCCGGTGGTGCCGACGTTGGCCAGGTTGTTGGCGATGACGCGCATCCGCGCGTCTTGCGCCTCAAGCCCGGTGCGGGCGACCTGTAGAGCTGAAGTGGGCATCGGTTCGGTCCTTCAGGTTAAAATCAGGCAGGTTGAAATCAGGAAATCCGCATCAGCGACGCGCCGGACTGATCGACATCGCGGGCGGTGGCGATCATCTTGGTGCGGATGTCGAACAGGCGCTGGGCCTGGATCATCTGCACGACCATGTCGCTGGGCTTGACGTTGGACTGCTCGAGCGAGGCGGTCACCACTTCCGCGTTCTCGTCGGTCGGCAGGACGCCGCCGCCGACCACCCGGAACAGGCCGTCCACGGCCTTGGTGATGCTGCTGCCCTGGGGGCTGGCCAGCTTGATCCGGTCGATCGCCTCGGGCGGCTGGCTGGGGTCATCGGTATTGGCCACCAGGACCGAGCCGTCCTGCCCGATGCTCACCTGCGAGCCGGGCGGGACGGTGATCGGCCCGGAAGCGCCGACCACGGGGCGGCCGTCGCCGTTCTCCAGCACGCCGGTCAGGGAGATCGAAAGGTCTCCGCGTCGGGTGTAGGCCTCGGTGCCGTCCGCCGCCTGGACCGCGAGCAGGGCGTCGCCGTTCATGGCGATGTCCAGCGGACGGCCCGTGGCCGTGATCGTCCCCGCCGACATGTCGGCCCCGCGCACCTCGCCGTCGCTCATCGCCCGCGCTTCGAGGGCGGGCCCCTTCAGCGTGACGGGCGTCGAGTGGACCAGCTCGGCGCGGAAGCCGATGGTCTGGGCATTGGCCATGTTGTTCGCCAGCACGCGCTGGCGATTCATGGAGTCCGTCATCCCGGACATGGCGGTGAAGATCAGGCGGTCCATTCAATGTCCTCCGCTCATCCAGAGCCTGCCGACCGGGATCAGGTCCGCAGGTTGATGATCGTCTGCGAGATCTGGGTCGCGGTATCGATCGCCTTGGCGTTGGCCTGGAAGTTGCGCTGCGCGGTGATCAGGCCGACCAGCTCGTCCGAGAGATCGACGTTGGAACGCTCCAGCGAGCCCGAGAGCAGGTTGCCGAAGGGACCGTCGCCGGGCTCGCCATAGTTCGGGGCGCCCGACAGGCCGGTCTGCTGCCAGTTCGACGAGCCGACCTGCTTGAGCCCGCTGGGCGAGATGAACGAGGCCAGCGCGACCTTGCCGATGACCATGTTGGAGCCGTCGGCGTAGGAGGCGATGACGTTGCCGTTCTCGTTGACCGCGACGCCGGCGAAGTCGGCCGGCGGGGTCGCGGTGTTCTGCGCCGGGATCTGCGCGTCGATCGGCGTGGTGGAGGTCGCGGCCCCGGTGACCGGATCGGTCGGGAAGACCTGCAGGCGGTTGTTCATGCCATCGTGGATGAAGCCGTTCTCATCGACCTTGAAGCTGCCGTTGCGGGTGAACAGCGCCTGGCCGCCGGGGTTCGAGACCATCTTGAAGAAGCCGTCGCCGTTGATGGCGAGATCCAGCGCCGAGCCGGTCTGCTCGATCGGGCCGATCGCGAAGTTCTGCTGAACCGCCTCGACCGCGGCGCCGATGCCGACCGTCATCTTGGGATTGCTGTAGGACGATCCCGCGACGATGTCCGCGAACTGGACGCGGCTCTTCTTGAAGCCGGTGGTCTCGACGTTCGCGATGTTGTGCGAGACGACCCCGAGCTGGGTCTGGGCGTTCTTCAGGCCGCTCAGCGAAGTGTAGAATGACATGGCAATTCTCCTGGCAAATCGGGTGCGTAATCTCAGGCGGTAACGGTGGGATCGGCGGCGGCGGCAGAAGCGTCGCCGCTGGCCTCCGCATCCGGCGTCGTGGTCGCGCCGGCGGGATCGGTGGTCGCCGGCTGGCTGACCGCCGTGGCGGCCGCCGCCTTCTGCGCGACAAGGATCGCGTCCAGCTTCTCGCCCAGCTTCTGCAGCGTGGTGTTGATGTCGCTGACGCCGGCAAGCTGGGAAAACTGGGCCATCTGGGCCAGCATTTCCTTGTTGTCGACCGGATCGAAGGGGTCCTGCGCCTTCATCTGCTCCGTCATCAGGCGCAAGAAATCGCCCTGCCCCAAAGCGGCGAACCCGTACTTCTGGGTGGTGCTGGCGGCGGTCGGATTGACGACGTCGTAAATGCTCATTTCAGCCTCATCGTGTCGAGCATGAGTTGCTTGGCGGTCGAAAGGGCCTCGACCAGGTTCTGGTACTGGCGCGAGCTGTCGAGCATCTCGACCATCTCGGCGTTCTCATCGACGGGAGCGGTCCACACGTCGCCGTTCTCGTCGGCGAGCGGATGGCCGGGGTTGTGCTCGCGGATCGCGGCGGCCGGGCTCTTGTACATGCCCGCGACGTTCACCGTGGAAAGGCCGGTCGCCTTGTCGAGCTGCTCGGCGAAGACCGGGCGGATCGGCTTGTAGGCCCCGCCCTCCGTGGCCGAGACCGAGCCCGCGTTGGCGAGGTTCGAGGCCGCCGCGTTCATCCGCACCATCTGCGCGGACATGCCGCGCTGGGCGAGGCCGAACAGGCTCAGCTGGTTGCTGGGAGCGCTCATCCATCAATCTCCCTTGAGCGCGCGCGTGATGGTGTTCACGCGGCCCGCGATGAAGGAAAGCGTGGCCGAATAGCCGACGGCGTTCTCGGAAAAGGCGACCTGCTCGCTGCCCAGCTCGACCGTGTTGCCGTCGAGCGAGGGCATCACGGGAACGCGATAGCGCGTCGCGCCGGCGATCGCCTGCTCCGCGCCCTGCCCTTCGGTGCGGGCCTTGAGCGCAGCGGCGAAATCGATGTCGCGCGCCTTGTACCCCGGCGTCGCCGCATTGGCGATGTTGGAGGTCAGCAGGCCCATCCGCTGCGAACGCAATTCGAGCGCCGTCGCATGAATGCCGAACAGTCCTTGTGTCATCGGTGTGCCGCTCATGGGCCTAGCTCCGGTTGTGTGACGCCCATGTCATTGCAAAGGGCGTGCCAATTTCCCGAATGGCGGATTTCCGCGATTCCGGCCGGCAAGGGAGGCGGCAAAGTTCTGCCGGAAGCGGCAAAGTTCGGCCACGCGCTGAAATCTTTCGCGCCATGCCGTTCTCTGGCTCGGAAGGAGCCCTACCGATGGACGTAACGAGCTTTGTGGATCCGCGATCGGCCGCCGTGGTCTTCGGCGGCACCCTGATCGCGACCGTCCTGCGCTGCGGCCTCAGCGATTGCCGGCGGACGCTGGCGGCCCTCGGCTCGCTCGGTCGCAAGCACTTCGATGCGGACCGGGTCCGTTCCGAGCTGGCGATCCAGGTCCGGGAGATCCAGACCGACGGCATCCTGCGCTCCACCCCGCACGAGATGGGCGACCGCGAGTTCGACGAGGTCAGCGGCACGCTGATCGAACGCCGTTCGATCTCCGCGCTGATCGCCGCGCACGAAGGGCACAAGGCCCGGCGCATGGCGTTCAACAACGCCGCCGTCCGCACGCTCGCGCAGTCGTCGGAGCTGGCGCCGGTCTTCGGCCTCGCCGCCACGCTGCTTTCGCTGGCCCTGCTGCCGCGTTCGGGCATTTCCGGCACCGACTACGCCTCGACCATCTCGATGGCCGTGCTCGCGACGCTCTATGGCCTGATCCTGGCGAACCTGGTGCTCGCCCCCCTCGCCTGCATCGTCAACCGCCGCGCCGAGGCCGAGGAGGCCGAGCGGCAGAAGGTGCTCGACTGGCTGGCCGACCAGGTTTCCGGCATCGTCCCGCCGGCCCGGAATCCCAGGCCCGCCGCCAGCCGAGAAGCGGCATGATCGTGCGCGCCGGCACCGGCTGGCAAACCCTGATGGCGGACCTGTCGATCATCCTGTTCATGGTGACGGCAGCCGCGCTGACCCAGGCCGGGCCCGGCAATGCCCAGGGCCCCAAGGCGACCCAGGCCGGCAACGCCCCCTCGCTGCGCGGAGAGCCGATCGCGGTCTATCGCACGGGCCAGGGCGCCCCGACGCTAGGCGAATGGCTCGACACCCAGCCGCGCGATTCCCGCCAGATGCTGACCCTCGTGTCTACCTATACGCCCGGCAAGCAAGCCGAGGCGCTCGCCCGCGCGACCGCCTTCGTCAACGATGCCGCCGCCCGCAACATCCAGACGCGCGTGATCGTGGAGCCCGGCGCCGGCGATGCCACCGCCACCCTCGCCTACGACCTCAGCGTCGCCCAACCCGAAACCACCGCTCCCCAAGGAGAACCGCAGTGACCCGCAAGCTCGCCTTCGTACTGGCCGCGGCCGCCCTTCCGGCCACCGCCCATGCCGCCACGGCCGATCTCGCCGCGATCGACCGCCAGGTCGCGCTCTTCACCGGCGCGCCGCAGGGCGCGGTCGGCGGAGCCATCCTGCCGGTCGACCGCCGCCTGCGGCTGGCGGCCTGCAATTCGCCCCTGAGCCTCGGCTGGCGCACGGCGCGCAAGGAATCGGTCGTCGTGCAATGCCCCGATGCCGGTTCGTGGCGCCTGTTCGTCCCGGTCACGCCGGTGCAGCAGGCCTCGGCCGCTCCCGAAACCCCCGCAGTTGCCCGAGGTGAGGCGGTAACGGTTTCGGTCACCGGCGATGGCTTCGCCGTGTCGCAGCCGGGCATCGCGATGGACCAGGGGCCGGTCGGCGCCTGGGTCCGCGTCCGAATGGTCCAAAGCGGCCAACCCAAGGGGGATGCGATGCGCGCGCAGGTGGTGCGTCCCGGCCTCGTCGCCATTCCGATGGACTGAAATTTGCCGGCCAGCCTTGCCGGCAACGGCAAAAATTTGCCACTGCAGGTCTTAACATCTTCCCGCAGCGGCCGTCCTACCAGTCAGGAACGTGAAGGAGCGGCATGATGCCACCCATCGAAACTCGCCTGACTAGCCCGATCGGCCGGGTCGAAGCCGTTTCGCTCAACGCGCGCGCCGCGCGCCTGGGCGGATCGCCGGACCAGCCGGCGAAGGCGGAGACGGCCGAACCCGAAGTGGTGGTGCTGGGCGAAGCGCTCGATCCGGGCGACGCCCCGGTGAACGCAGAGCGGGTCGCCCGGATCCGCAAGGCGCTCGAAGACGGCACCTATCCGACCGTTCCCACGACCGTGGCCGATGCCATCATCGCCGCCGGTCTTATTCTAAGGACCGCGAAATGACCGCGTCACTGGAGCTTCGTGACAACCTGCGGCAAATGGTTGCCGTCTTGCAGGCCGAACGGCAAGCGCTTGCCGAAATGGACCTCGACGGCATCATGGGCTGCGCCACCGACAAGGCCTCGCTGTGCGGCCAGATGCAGGACGTGGACACCGCCGCGGTCGATGCGGAATGCCGCGGGCTGCTCGACGCGGCGCGCCGCTTGAACGAGGTAAACCGCCAGGTTCGCAACCTTATCGCGGCCAATGTCTCCTCGCGCCTCGACGCGCTGACCGGCTCGCCCGCCCTCTACAAGGCCGGCCCGGCCTATGCCTACGCGGGTAGCCGCGCCTAATTTGGCACACCCCTTGCTTATAGCCACCCGGAACAATTTCGTTTCGGGAGTTCGGCTTGAGCCAGGCATCACCAATCGGCTTTCCGGGGGCGGTCAGGACTGACGCCAGGACCGACGTGCGCGCGGCGATCGCCCGGGCATCGCAGGCGACCGGCGTCGACTTCGATTACCTGCTCGCCCAGGCGAAAATCGAATCCAGCCTGAACCCCCAGGCCAAGGCCGGCACCTCCAGCGCGGCCGGGCTCTATCAGTTCACCAACGGCACCTGGCTCCAGATGCTCGACCGCCACGGGACGCGCCACGGCCTCGACTGGGCGGCCGGCGCGATCGACGGCGGCCGGGTCGATCCGACCATGCGCGCGCAGATCATGGCGATGCGCTACGATCCGAGCGCCTCCGCGCTGATGGCGGGCGAGCTGGCCAACGAGAACAAGGCCGTGCTGACCGGCGTGCTGGGGCGAGAGCCCGACGCCGCCGAGCTTTACATGGCGCACTTCCTGGGTGCCGACGGCGCATCGCGCTTCCTCTCGGCCCTGCAAAGCGACCCCGGCCAATCCGCCGCCGCGCTGCTGCCCAAGGCGGCCGCGGCCAACCGCGGCATCTTCTATGACGGCAACGGCCCGCGCTCGGTCTCCGGCGTGATGGACCTGATGCGCGGCAAGGTTACCGCCGCGATGGGCAATACCGGCCTGCCGCCGATGCCCTATGCCCCGACCCAGTTCGCCGCCGCCGCGCCCGCGCCGACCGGCGGGCCGGTCCAGCGGGAGTTCCGCGCCCTCGCCGCCCAGACGAACGCCGCGTCCGGCGGCGCGGGCCGTCCCTCGATGGCCGATACGCTGCGCAACACCTTCGGCGCGACCGATGCCGCCGCCAGGAACGGCGCGCCCGAGTTCGTCCGTAACGCCTACGCCAAGCTGCAGGCCTTCAACCTATGAACCTCGCGAAGTCCATGAAACCGGCCGCGCTGGCCCTGCCGATCGGCATCCTGACGCTGATCGTGCTGATGATCGTGCCGACCCCGGCGGTCGTGCTTGACGTGTTCTTCGTGCTGAACATCGCGCTTTCGGTCGCGATCCTGATGGCGGCGATGAACGCGACGAAGCCGCTGGACTTCTCGTCCTTCCCTTCGGTCCTGCTCTTCGCCACCCTGCTGCGGCTCTCGCTCAACGTCGCCTCGACCCGCGTGGTCCTGGTTCACGGGCATGAGGGCGGCGCGGCGGCGGGCCACGTCATCGAGGCCTTCGGCGCCTTCCTGATCGGCGGCAACTTCGCGGTCGGCCTGTTCGTCTTCATGATCCTGATGATCATCAACCTGGTGGTCGTGACCAAGGGCGCGGGCCGCGTCTCCGAAGTGTCCGCGCGCTTCACCCTGGACGCCCTGCCCGGCAAGCAGATGGCGATCGACGCCGACCTCGCCGCCGGCCTGATGACCGCCGACGAAGCCAAGGCCCGCCGCCGCGAGGTGGCGACCGAGGCCGACTTCTACGGCTCGATGGACGGCGCCAGCAAGTTCGTGAAGGGCGACGCGATCGCCGCCCTCCTCATTCTCGGCGTCAATATCATCGCCGGCTTCTGCCTGGGCATGATCAGCCACGGGCTGACCGCGGGCGAGGCCGCATCGCGCTACATCACGCTCGCCATCGGCGACGCGCTGGTGGCCCAGGTGCCGGCGCTGCTGCTCTCGATCGCGGCGGCCGTCATCGTCACCCGCGTCTCCGACAGCCGCGACCTTGCCGGCCAGATCGGCGGCCAGTTCGCCGATCCGCGCACCTGGCTGCCGGTGGCGATCATCCTCGGCGCGATCGGGATGATCCCGGCCATGCCGCAGTCGGTGTTCCTGCCCGCCGCCGGCCTCGCCTTCTGGCTGTGGCATGCGCTCAAGCAGCGCGCCGCCCGCCCGGCCCCCGTGATCGAGGCGCCCGCGCCGGAGATCGACCCCGCCCGCATCCAGCTCGAGGACGTGTCCGACCATACCCTCGTCACGATCGAGGTCGGCTATGGCCTGGTCCAGCTCGTCGACGAACGCCGGGGCGCGCCGCTGGTCGGCCGCCTTACCGGGGTACGCAAGCAGCTTTCCCAGTCGTTCGGCTTCGTCATCCCGCAGTTCCGCGTGCGCGACGCGCTGGAGGTGCCGGCCAACGACTATCGCATCCTGCTGGGCGGCGTCCCGCTCGGCGGCGGCTCGGTCCGGCCCGAGAAGGTCCTCGCCATCGATGCCGGTGAGGCGCGCGAAGGCCACGGCCTGACCGGGGAAGAGACGCGCGATCCGTCCTTCGGCTGCCCGGCGCTGTGGATCGATCCTTCGGCGCGCGACCACGCCATCGCCGACGGCTTCCTGACCGTCGACGCCTCCACCGTCATCGCCACCCACCTCAACCAGCTGCTGTCGGAGCGGCCGCAGACCCTGCTCGGCCCCGACGAGGTCCGCGACCTGCTCGAAGGCGTCAAGGAACGC
Source organism: uncultured Novosphingobium sp. (assembly GCA_964520765.1). GTDB lineage: Bacteria > Pseudomonadota > Alphaproteobacteria > Sphingomonadales > Sphingomonadaceae > Novosphingobium. The sequence continues at coordinate 10,132 of CAZFPW010000012.1, read as the reverse complement.
GCCGCCGGCCTGGTCGAGACGGTCTATCCCGCCCCGCTCACCCTCGCCGCGATCACCCGCCTGCTGCGCGCCCTGCTGGAGGACGGCGTGCCGATCGGCCACCCGCTGCCGATCCTCGCGAGCCTCAGCCAGGCGGTGCAGACGACGCTGGAGCACGACCGCCTGGTCGATCTGGTCCGCGCCGATCTCGGCGCGCTGATCGTCGGGCGGATCTGCTCGCCGAGCGAGCGCCTGCCCGTCCTGACCCTCGACGCGAGCCTCGAGAACTCGATCGTCCAGGGCCTGCACGATCCCACCACCGGCCAGCCGGTGATCGAGCCCGACCTTGCCCGCAACATCGGCGAGCACATCGCCCACCTCGTTGCCGAGCGCGGCCCCCATGCGGCTCCGCTCGCGCTGATCGTCCAGCCCCGCGCCCGCCGCGCGCTGGCCGCCCTCCTCAAGCTGCGCGCGCCGTCGTGCACCGTGCTGTCGATCGCCGAGCTGCCGGCGGCCCAGCCGATCGAGGTGATCAGCGTGATCGGCAGCGATCCTGTTCCAGCGCCGGGTCTCCCGGCCCCCAACAATGGTCAATTCGAAAGCATGGCCGCATGATCCACGATCATAAATCCTTCGCTGCCGCCAAGGCATATGGCTCGGGCGAGGCGGATTCGGTTCGCCGGTTCCTGCCCATGGTCCGCCGGCTCGCCTGGCACGTCCACGGCTCCGGCCGCGACGGGATCGAGCTGGAGGACCTTATGCAGGCCGGGCTGCTCGCCCTCACCGAATGCGTGCGCAACCACACGGGCGCGACCGACGACGGTTTCGCCGCCTATGCCAAGCTGCGCGTGCGCGGGGCGATGATCGATCTCATCCGCCGGCACCTGCCGATCTCGCGCGGCGCCACCGAGCGCCGCAAGCTGCTGCGCCGGAAGGAGGGCGACCTGCGCCTCGAACTCGGCCGCGAGCCCGAAGCCGGCGAACTTGCCGCGGCGCTGGGCATCACCCTTGCCGAACTGGCCGAGCTGCGCTCGACCAGCGAACCCCTGCGCTTCGAAGCGCTCGACGACACCTATTCGGACAGCGACCCGGCCTTCGCCGACGATCACCCGGACAGCCTGGCCCTGCTGGAGGACAAGGAAATGCGTGAGAACCTGATCGAAGCCATCGCCGCCCTGCCGCAGCGGCTGCAGATCGTGGTCCAGCTCTACTTCGTCGAGGAACTGAACCTGGCGGAGATCGCCCAGGTCATCGACGTCAGCGTGCCGCGCGTCCACCAGCTCAAGGCCCAGGCGCTCGACAAGCTGAAGGCGGCCGTGGGGGAACGATACGACCTTTCGGCCGCCTGAGGCATTCCCGCCAGAATTTCCCGCTATTGATAGCAGTTACTATCTATGTCACTTAACGCTCGACGGAGCGGAGGAGTGCCATGGAAAAGATCAAGGCCATCGTTGTCGGAACCGGCTTCGGTTGCCGCATCCACGTCCCCGCGCTGCGCGCCGCCGGGTTCGACGTGGTCGCGCTAGTCGGGCGCAACGCGGAGCGCCTGCAGCGCAAGGCGCAGGATAGCGGCGTCCCCGCCTGGTTCACCGACCTCGACGAAGCCATCACCGCGACGCACGCCCGACTGGTGACGATCGCGACGACGCCCGCCACCCATGCGGCGCTTGCCCACCAGGCCATCGCGCGCGGCTGCCATGTCCTGTGCGAGAAGCCGTTCGCCTTCGACGCGAAGGAGGGCGCCGCCCTGCTGGCGGCCGCCGAGCAGGCCGGGATCGTCCACATGGTCGCGCACGAGTTCCGCTGGCTGCCCGAGCGGGCGCTGTTCGGCCGGGCAATCCGCGACGGACTGATCGGCGCGCCACGCTTCCTGGCGATGGACCAGTTCCTGCCGTTTTGCGCCGATCCCGCCGACCGCCTACCGCGCTGGTGGTTCGATAAGGAGGCCGGCGGCGGCTGGCTGGGCGCGAGCGGCTCGCACCTGATCGACCAGATCCGCGCCTGGCTCGGCGACTTCCACTCGCTCAGCGCCAACCTGCTCACCGTGTCGGACCGCGTCGACGTTGCCGAGGACAGCTATTCGATGCGCTTCGTCACTCGCGACGGCGTCGAGGGCTCGATGCAGCAGTCCGCCGGAGCCTGGGGCGCGCCGGCGAGCCTGTGCCGCTGCGCCGGCTCGAAGGGCACGGTGTGGATCGAGGCGGGCAAGGTGTTCGTCGCGGACGCCGCCGGCACGCGGGAGCTGCCCTATCCGGCCGACCTCACGCTGCCGCCGCCACCGCCCGCCGCCGATCCCAATTCCGCGAACCGGCTCTCGCACTTCGAGATGGGCCCGTTCACGCGGCTGGCCGAGCACCTCAAGGCAGCGATCGAAGGGCGCGCCGCGCAAAGCGCGGTGGAGCCGCCGACGTTCCATGACGGCCTGGCCTGCATGCGGATCATCGACGCGATGCACGCCTCCGCCGCGGAAGGCGGAGCCCTGCAGATCCTGCCGTGAGCCAGACGGCCCGATCGGGCGGACTGGGCCTGGAATACCTCAGCGTGTTCGGCATGCCGGTGACGCAGTACGCTGAGCTGGCCGCCCGCATCGGATGCGATTTCATATCGGTGAACTACGGCGGCGCGGCCAATCGGCTGCACGATGGCGATAAGGGCCGGGACGGCCGGACGCTGCGGGAAAGCGCCTCGCTCAGGCGCGACCTGTCCGGCGCGGTGGCCGCGAACGGCCTGCGCATCGAGCTGGCGGAAGGGTTCGGAATCACGCCGGACAGGCCGGCCGCGAGCTATGCGGCCGATCTCGACGCCGTGGCGGAGCTGGGCGCCCGCGCGATCTGCGCCGTCAGCCTGGACAAGGACCTGGCCCGAACCCAAGCGCAGTTCGCGGCGCTGGCAGACATGGCGGCCGCGCGAAACCTGATCGTCACCACCGAGGTCGGGGCCGGCGTCCTGCGCGATTTCGGCGCGGCGCTGTCGGCCTGGCGCGCAGTATCCCATCCGAGCTTCGCGCTGCTGATCGACGCCATGCATTTCTTCCGGAAGGGCGCCACGGTGCAGGACCTGGCCGCCGCCCCACCGGAAGCGATTCGCCACGTCCAGCTCTGCGACGTGCCTATGCCGGCACGGATGGAAAGCTATCTGGAGGAAGCACTGTTCGAGCGGCGCGCACCAGGCGACGGCGACCTGCCGCTTGCCACTTTCGTGGCACAGTTGCCCGAGACGGTCCCGATCGGGCTCGAAGTGCCGATCCGCTCCGAAGCCAGCGCCGGTTCGAGCGCCGAGGACCGCCTCGGCCGCTGCGTCGCCAAGGCGCGCGCGCTCCTGGCGGAAGCGCAGAGGGGCGCGGTTCCCTAGCTCACCGACAGGTTCGGGTCGGCCTCCGCCACGCAGATCCGGTTCCGGCCGCCTTCCTTCGCCTTGTAGAGCGCCCCGTCAGCAGCCTTCAGGGCCGTGCGGGAATTGGGGAAGGCGAAGACGTCGGCCAGGCCGCCGGAGAAGGTGACCGTACCGATCGCCTGCTCGTTCTCGCGGTTGACGAAGCGGCGCTTGGACATCGCGTCGCGCGCGTTGTCGAGGGCGAGGAGGGCCTGGTCGGTGGTCTTGCCGCGGAACAGCATGACGAATTCCTCGCCGCCGTGGCGCGCGACGTGGCAGTTCTGGCCGGAAATCGCGGCCAGCGCCTCACCGATAGCCTTGATGACGCGGTCGCCGGTGTCGTGGCCGTGGGTGTCGTTGACCCGCTTGAAATGGTCGATGTCGCAGAAGGCGACGGTGAGCGGCTCGCCCGTTTCCTTCGCCTCGGCCACATGCTTGTCGAGCAGCGCCTCGAAGGCCCGGCGATTGGGCAGGCCGGTCAGGTGATCGATGTCGGCGTCGCGGCGGGCCTTGGCTAGGCTCTTGCGCAGCGACTTGGCCTCGTTCTCGTTCCGGCGCACGTCGCTTTCGATCTGGCGGGTGCGTTCCAGCATCGCCTTGGCGAGGTCGGCCAGGCCGAGCAGGACGCCCTCTTCCGGGTTCTTGAGCGCCTGGACATGATGCTCCAGCGCGGCGCGATAGTCGCCGGTCGCGCTCTGGGTTTCCTGGGTGGTCTTGGTGAAGCTGGTGATGCCGACCTCAAGCTTGTTCAGCAGGCCGTCCAGCTCGGCGCGATAGTTGGCATAGGCATCGCCGCCCGTCACCTCGTCGAACCATTCCTGGGTGATCGCCTCCTGGGCCTTCAGCCGCGCGTCGATCGCCATCGCCAGCTTGTGGTCGATGCCCGAGATCGCGCCGTGAACCGCCGTGAGGTTCGAACCCGAAACCTCCAGCCCATGATCGAGCACGAACTGGCTGATCATCCCCAGCATCCGCGCCCGCGCCTCTTCGCGCATGGCGAAGGCCGATCCGGCGGCGGGCAGGTGGATCGCCTCGGGCTGCTGCTGTCGGTCCGCGCTGCGGAACCCCAGCCAGCTCATGAGGCGAGAGGAAGACGGCACGGAGGCGGAGTTGTGTTGCATGATTGTCCCTGGCGTAACGATGGCGTCTGGGGTTGAAACGAAAGGTTAGCCGGCGCGCCGGTTGGCGGCGGGCTGGACGGCGGCCGCCTCGCGCAGGCGGATGGCGGCGATGCGCTCGGCCGGCTCGCGGAGCGTCCAGATGAGCTTGGCCAGATCGTCGAGGCGGAAGCTCTGCTGGAACACGACGCCGTGGGCCGCACCCTTCTTCCACCGCACCGTGCCGAAGATTTCGGGCAGGTGGTGGCCCTTGAGGCGGAAGTGCTGATCGATGGCCAGCGGGCGTTCGGATTCTATCCGGGCGCCCTGCTGCGAGAGGTCACGGATGATGACCGGGCTGGAGAATTCGCGGATCGAAAGGGTCGCCGGCAGGTCCAGCGCCAGGCGGACCTGGCGTTTCGGGTAATTGCTGCTTTCCTGCATGAAGGCGGCGACGTCGATCGGGGTCGCGAACTGGAAGCCGGCTTCGCGCTCATGCTCCCAGACGTTCTCGATGAAATAGCATTCGCCGTTGCCGAGCATGAGCGCGAGGCGCTTTTCCGCCGGCAGGGCGTGGAACAGGCGCAGGCGCACGCCGGTGGCGGAAACGTCGCGGATGACGCCAGGATATTCGCCGTGGCTGGAAACGAGCTTGGCGACCCGCAGCATCAGGGTGAAGCGTTCGGCCGCACGGTGCCTGACGCCCGCCGTCTGCGGCGCGAAATATGGCCGAGCCGCGCCGATCGGCGTGACTGTTCCGTCGGGTGCGCTGTTCATCCTGATATGCCCCTTCGCTATCGAAACCGTCGCGAACCGATGTGTCGCGCCCAAGTCGGCTATGCTGAACAGGGGATAACGATTTAGGTTTAACAACCCGTTTACTGTTAAATACGAGTTGCCCGGCAGTGCCGCGCGAGCGGGCAAGGCGTGTGTCGGGCGTGAAAGTATCGGACGTGGAAGAAGCGCACGCCGGCCAGGCGTGCGCCGTCAGCGCGGGCGGAAGGCGGTCGCTTCGCTCAAGGTCTGCCGGGCCATGTCGACATAGGCGGCCGCGCGATCGAACTGGCCCGCATCGAGGATCGCAAGCGCTTCCTGAAGCAGGGAGTCCGCGAGGACGATATCGTCGCCAAAGCTGGCGGCAGAATCCTTCCTGCTCTGGTCAGCCATACCCTGCATGTCCCCTAGTCCGTTCCTCGCCGGCGAGCCCGTTCTTCCTCGCCTGCCCGCAACTGTCCCCAGCCGTCATGTCGTGCCGCCGATTCGAGCAAGGCCTTTAAGCAGGCCGAAGTCGCCAGGTCGAGCGAAACCATGATCGGCATAGGATAGGGATCGAACGGATCGAATTGGTATCTTCCGAATAGTGCGACGCCACCGCGCCTCCACTATTATTCATGGCAATCGAGGCAAGGCGATCTACGGATATTCACTCAGCATCAGGATGACTAAATAACGGAAAAACCGTCAAAACCTGCAACGCGCATTCACCGAGAAAAAATGGCGCGCGGCGTCACTCCTGGGCGGACGGCACCTTTGCGTTTCGCTGGGACGAAGCGCCGCAGAACTCGCCGATGTAGCTGCGCATGGTGTTCATGCCATAGTCCGACAGCCGCACCCAGGTTACCCGCGCGTCATCGGCGCTGACCTCGCGGACCAGCAGGCCCTCACGCTCGAGCACGCCGAGCCAGCGCAATCCGGTGGTCGCCGGAATGCCTCCGGCGATGCAGGCGCTGGTGATCGAGATCGCCCGGCTGCGCACGCCGTTCACGAACAGGTCGAGCAGGATGTCCCAGGCCGGTTCGGCAAAGAGATGCTCGGGGAAGTACCGGCTCCTGCGCCGCCGCTCCTGATAGAGGCTTTCGGCATGGGCGGCGAGTTCCAGATCGCCCACGTCCTCGCACGCCTCGGCGTCCTGGCTTGTCAGCATGAACGGCTTGGCGGGGAAGGTCAGCCCGTCACTGTCCACGTTCTTCGACAGGCCGACGAGTTCCGCCGCGATCGACCTCAAGCGGTTTGCCAGAATTTTATTCTCTATTTGGGGCATGACAGCCACCCCTTCCGAATACATCCAAGCATTCCAACCCTAAAGCGACCTTGCATGGGCGCTCGCTCAAGTAATTCCAAAAATATTTTCAACACTCCTGGAATCGATGAAAGACTGCCGAACGAGCGCGATCAGTTGGCGCGTCCGCCATATCCCTTCACGCTTGCTTCGACAGCTCAGCCCTCATTGGCCTGCACAAGCCGATGCATTCAACTTGACCCTAGCGCCCCTCGAAAACCGAAGATTGGCATCATTCCAATCATTTTCGATTATGGATGCAAGCTAACGCGACTTGCCGGCTTCGGGCAAGCCCAATGTGCGCCGCCATGCATTTTTCGAGCAGTCGGAGGATGCTCGTTCGAGCCACGAGATCGCAGTGACGCTTCCCGGCCGGGACATGGCCCCACGCCCGCTTGCCGCAGCGCCGGATGCCGATAAGATCGCGCATCGATCACCCCGGAAACAAGGTCTCCCCTCGGACATGAGCAGCCATCGCTTCGCAGACAAGGTCGTCATCGTCACCGGCGCCAGCACCGGGCTCGGCCCGGTCATGTCGCAGATGCTCGCGGCCGAAGGGGCCAAGGTCGTGATGGCCGCCCGCCGGCTCGAACTGGTCGAGGCCGAGGCGGCGGCGATCGGCGACAACGCCGTGGCCGTGCGTGCCGACGTGACCAGCGAGGCCGACATCGCAGCGATGGTCGACCTGGCGATGGACCGCTGGGGCCAGGTCGACGTGCTGATGAACAACGCGGCCGTACCCGGCCAGGACCTCTACATCTGGGAACAGACGCTGGAGAACTGGAACGCCACCTTCGCGGTCGACGTGACGGCGGCGATGCTGTGCAGCCGCGAGGTGCTGCGCCGCTCGATGATGGAGCGCAAGACCGGCTCGATCGTGAACTTCTCCTCGGTGGCTGGGTGGAACGGCCTGCCGCGCAAGAGCCACTACAGTTCGGCCAAGGGCAGCCTGCGGATTCTCACCAAGGTCATCGCCACCGAGGTCGGCCCCTATGGCATCCGCTGCAATTGCCTGGTTCCGGGCGCCATAGAGACACAATTGATGGCCGACTGGCTGACCCGCACCGCCGCCGAGGAAGGCATCACGGTGGAGGAACGGCGCGACGCCTGGTTCTCCAACGTGCCGCTCAAGGCCAAGATCTCGACCGCCGAGGACGTTGCCAAGGCGGCGCTGTTCCTGGCTTCCGACGATGCGCGGACGATCACCGGCCAGTCGATCAACGTCGATGCCGGGCTCTACATGGTCGGCTGATCGCCGCCCGGTCAGCCGATCGCGCCGGCCTCCTTCAGCCGGACGATCTCGTCCCATTCGATCCCCAGCCCGAGCAACGCGCTTTCGGTATGCTCGCCATGCTCGGGCGCGCGGGTGGGAGCATTGGGCGCCTCGTCGAACTGCGCCGGAGAAGTCACGAGAGTCAGCGGCTTGCCGTTGATCATCTCGACATCGGCAAGATAGCCGTTGGCGACGACCTGGGGATCGCTATGGACCTCCAAGGGCGTCTGGAACGAGGACCAGACCCCCTTCGCCGCCTTCAGCACCTCGCACCATTCGGCGTAGTCGCGCTGGGCGAACTCGGCGTCGAGGATTTCGATGCAGGCCCGCGCATTCTCCTTGCGCGCGGCCATGTCCACGAAGCGCGGATCGTCGATCAGGTCGGTCCGGCCGATGACCTGGCAGAAGTCCGCCCAATACTTGTCGGCATCGAGCATCACCAGGATGATGAAGCGCCGGTCGCGGGTGCGATAGGTGCCCGAAAGCGGGTTCCAGGTGGCCTTGCGGTCATACCGCGGCGGCGGCGCGTCCTGGTTGAGCTTGGCGTGGGTGATGTCGGGCTGGAGCTGCCACATGCCGACGCCCATCAGGCTGACGTCGACGATGGAGGTCTCGCCCGTGGTGGCCCGCTTGTACATGGCAGCAGCAATGGCGCCGGCGATGGTCAGCCCGCCGACCACGTCGCCGAAGGCCGGGCGCTGCATGACCGGATAGTCGGCATCCGGCGGGGTGAAGGCCGCCCCGAACCCGGCGCGCGACCAATAAGCCGCAGCGTCATAGCCGCCGCGCTGCGCATCCGGCCCCTTGGACCCGTAGCCCGTGCCGCGCACGTAGATGATATCCGGATTGTGGGCGCGGATGTCCTCGGCCTCGATCTCCAGGCGGCGGCGCGCGTCGGGCCGGTAGTTGGTCAGGAGCACGTCGCACTCCCGCGCCAGGCGATAGACCAGCTCACGCCCCTCCCTGGTCTTGAGATCGATCGAGACCGACTGCTTGCCGCGATTGGTATATTGGAAGCTCGCGTCGATCCCGTCGCTCAGCTTGCGCAAGCCCGCGGTGACGAGGCCCCGATAGGGGTCGCCCGTCACCGGATGCTCGACCTTGATGACCTCCGCCCCCCATTCGGTCAGCACCGCGCCGCCGATCGGCACGAAGACATGCGAGGCAAGCTCGAGAATGCGGACGCCCGCCAGCGGTCCCGCCATGTCAGAACGAGAGGTTGTAGAGGTTGAAGGCGTTGTCCTGCAGCACCTGCTTGCGCGTCGCGAAGTCGTAGTCGCCCAGCACCTTGATGAGCTTGTCCTGCACTCCCGGATAGAGCGAAGTGGGGTGCGGATAGTCGGTTTCGAACATCACGCGATCGAAGCCGATCTCCTCCAGCATGTGCTTGGGCGCATAGTCCTCGAACCAGAAGCTGACCCAGAAGTGCTTCTTGAAGTATTCCTTCGGGCGCAGCTTGATGCCGCGGTTCTCGCGGGTGCGGAACTCGTCGAGCTGGTGCTCCATCGCCTCCAGCCAGAACGGCACCCAGCCGATCCCGCTTTCGATCAGGCCGATCTTCAGCTCGGTGAAGCGGTCGAGGATGCCGGTGACCATGAAGTTCGACATCGTCGCCGCGCAGCCGACATGGTGGATCAGCGCGGAGATCGGCAGACGCTGGTCGAAGCCGAGATTGTCCCACATCGCGCTTTCCGCATCGAGCGAGGCGTTGAGGTGGAAGTTGATCGGCAGGCCGGTGTCGTTGCAGATCTGGAACACCTCCTCCCAGAAGGGCGAGATCCGGCCGTCGGCGCCGATGTAGCCCTCCGACAGGCGCTCGGGCCGGTCGGGCAGGACCACGCCCTTGACGCCAAGGTCGACGATGCGGCGCATCTCGGCGTTCATCAGGTCCTTGTCCCAATAGGGCAGGGTCGCCATGCCGTTGATCCGGCCGCCCGACATCTTCATCCGGTCGGCGCAGGCGTCGTTGTAGATCTGGGTGATCGCGATCGCGAGCGGCTCGTCGTTCAGGGCGACGAGCGAGCCGGCCTGGGTGACGCCGCCGTTCTGGAAGCAGATCTGTGCCCAGACGCCCATGGCGTCCATCGCCTCCAGCCGGGCGTTCACATCGTAGGAGCCCTGATCGATCTGGTCGTAGGTCTGGAACGAGAGCTTGCCGAGCAGCTTGTTGCGGTCGCGGCGGATGACGTTGCCGCCCAGCGAGCCGAAATACTTATCACCCACATACCAGCCGTCCTTGCCGTCGATCTGGCGAACGTGCGGCATCTTGTCCTTCATGCCGGCCGGGGCATTGGCGATCCACAGGTCGGCCGGCTCGGTGAAATGGGTGTCGCAGTCGACGATCTTGATGCC
>CAZFPW010000011.1:24271-27229 GCA_964520765.1 uncultured Novosphingobium sp. | reverse complement strand
AGGCGCGGACTGTCAATGCGGAGCGGCTCGGTAGGGTTCTAACGTGACGGCGGCTACGGCTGTCCGCATCCACCCAGACCCGCTCAGCCTGAGCCTGTCGAAGGCCACGCGATGCCCGTGCCGCTAGGCCCACGGGAGACTGGGCAAGGTTCGCCCGTGGCCTTCGACAAGCTCAGGCTGAGCGGACGGGGGTTAGCTGGTCGGTGTCGCCGCAGCCATTCGACTTGTCCTTTCCGCAATCCGGCGTAAAGCCGCCTGCCATGACCGGCCCGCGCCCCAAATCCTGGATCGAGGCGATCCATGCCTATGTCCCCGGCAAGTCCGCCGGGGCGGACGGCCGCCCGCTCATCAAGCTTTCGGCCAACGAGAATCCGCTCGGCACCAGCCCGGCGGCGCTGGCCGCGCGGGACCGGGCGGCGGCCCCGGCGCTCTATCCCGATCCCGACAGCAAGGCGCTGCGCCGGGCGCTGGGCGAACTGCACGGGATCGACCCGTCGCTGATCGTCTGCGGCACCGGCTCGGACGAGCTGCTGCACCTCGCCGCCCAGGGCTATGCCGGGCCGGGGGACGAGGTGATCTATGTCCGCTACGGCTTCTCGGTCTACGACATCGCCGCGCGTCGCTGCGGGGCCGATCCGGTCGTCGCGCCCGATGCCGACTACGGCAGCGATGTCGACGCCCTGCTGGCGCTCGTCACCGAACGGACGCGGGTGGTGTTCATCGCCAATCCCAACAATCCCACCGGCAGCTTCCTGCCGCGCGGCGAGATCGCCCGGCTCCACGCCGCCCTGCCGGGCGACGTGCTGCTGGTGATCGACCAGGCCTATGCCGAATATGTCGCGCCCGAGGATGAGGACGGCGCCCTCGCGCTCGCCGCCCGGCACGACAACGTGCTCGTCACCCGGACCTTCTCCAAGATCTACGGCCTGGCCGGGGAACGGATCGGCTGGGGCACGGGCGCGGCCGGCATCGTCGACACGCTCAACCGCATCCGCGGGCCGTTCAACCTGTCCAACACGGCCCAGGCCATGGCCCTGGCGGGGGTCGCGGACCAGGCCTTCGTTATCGCCTCGGCCGAGCACAACCGCCGCGAGCGTGCCCGCTTCGTCGCGGCGCTGGAGGCGCTGGGCAACCACGGCCTGCGCCCGCTGCCGAGCCAGGCCAACTTCGTGCTGACCCTGTTCGAGGGCCGGCTGAGCGCCGAGACCGCCTACAACGGCCTGATGGAGCGCGGCTACATCGTCCGCTGGCTGCCGGGCCAGGGCCTGCCGCACGCCCTGCGCATCACCATCGGCTCGGCTGGGCACATGGACGCCATCGCCGCCGCCCTGCGCGAGATGGCCGAGGCCGCGCGATGAGCTTCCAGCGCGTCGCGATCATCGGCCTCGGCCTGCTCGGCGGCTCGATCGGGCTGGCGGTGAAGGAATACCTGCCGGGCGTGCGGACCACCGGCTACGACCTCGACCCCGCGAACCGCCAGCGCGCCGCGGAGCGCGGCCTGGCCGACCGGGTCTGCGAGACGGCGGCCGAGGCCGTGGCGGAGGCCGACCTGGTGATCTTCTGCGTGCCCCCCGGCGCGATGGGTGCGGCGGCGCGCGAGATCGCCGATGCGCTTCCGGCCGATGCGGTGGTCAGCGATGTCGGTTCGTGCAAGCAGTCGGTCGCGGCGGCCTTGGGCGAGGCCCTGCCGGGCCGGGCCGTGATTCCCGCGCACCCCGTCGCCGGCACGGAGAACTCCGGCCCCGACGCGGGCTTTGCCGCGCTGTTCCAGAAGCGCTGGTGCATCATCACCCCGCCGGCCGATGCCGATCCGGCGCTGGTCGCGAAGCTCTCCGCCTTCTGGGAGGCGCTTGGCGCCAAGGTCGAGCTGATGGACGCGCAGCACCACGACCTCGTCCTCGCGGTGACAAGCCACCTGCCGCACCTCATCGCCTATACCATCGTCGGCACGGCCTCCGACCTGGAGGACGTGACGCAGAGCGAGGTCATCAAGTATTCGGCCGGCGGCTTTCGCGATTTCACCCGCATCGCCGCTTCCGATCCGGTGATGTGGCGCGACGTGTTCCTGGCCAACAAGGACGCGGTGCTGGAGATGCTGCAGCGCTTCTCCGAAGACCTCACCGCGCTCCAGCGGGCGATCCGCTGGGGCGACGGCGACGCGCTGTTCGACCTCTTCACCAAGACCCGCGCGATCCGCCGCTCGATCATCGAGCAGGGCCAGGACGACGCCCGCCCGGACTTCGGCCGCACCGATCATTGATCCGGCGGGCGGCGGCGGTCAGCCGTTCAGCGCGTTGATCGCGGCGTGGACCCGCTCCTCAACCTCGGCGCGGGGCAGGCCGGGGGGGATTTCCTCGCCATAGCGCAGGGTGATCGTGCCCGGCTGCTTCCAGCGGCGGTGATAGAGCGGTCCGCTGTCCACCGCGACCGCCACCACCGGCAGGCCCAGCAGCTTGTAGAGGCCCGCGAAGCCCGATTGCAGTGGCGGCCGCTGCCCGTGGGGCACGCGGGTTCCCTCGGGGAAGATCACCAAGGGGCGGCCCTGGCCGGCGCGGTCGAGCGCGGCGGCCCGCATCGCCCTGAGCGCCTTGGCGCCCTCGCTCCGCTCGACCATGATATTGCCATAGCGGGCGGAGACCCGGCCCCACAGCGGGATGTCCATCAGCTCGGCCTTGGCGAAGACCGCCGGGAAGGGCAGCTGGCAGGGCAGGTCGATCGCCTCGAAGAAGCTCTCGTGCTTGTAGGCGAGCAGCAGCGGCCCTTGCGGCGGGGTGCCTTCGTGGCGCACCCGGATGCCCAGCAGCCAGCGCATGCAGCCGCGATGCCAGAGCGACCAGCCGCGCACCACCGCGCGCAATGGCCCCTGGCCCAGCGGCGCGGCCAGCAGCGCGGCCAGGACGAACGGCACCGAGCCGCCATAGAACGCGGCATAGAACGCCAGGCTGCGCAGCACGTCGC
>CAZFPW010000011.1:0-24171 GCA_964520765.1 uncultured Novosphingobium sp. | reverse complement strand
GGCACCGAGCCGCCATAGAACGCGGCATAGAACGCCAGGCTGCGCAGCACGTCGCCCGCGCTGGGGCCCGCGCTGGGGCCCGCGCTGGAGTTGGGGCGTGGCATCAGAACGGCCACAGGCTGGCGGCGCGGGTCGCCAGCAGCTTGTGGTATTCAAGGAAGAGTATCCAGAACGAAGGCTTGGACGGCACGGCGTCCTCCACCACCGTCACCCCCGCCGGCAGCACCCGGCCCAGCTCGAAGGCGGTGCGGCGGATGTGCCAGTCGGTCGTGACCAGGCGGACCGAGCGGGCCTTGTGGGCCGCCAGCCAGCGCGCGATCTCCTGCGCGTTGGAGCGGGTGTCGACCGAATCGAAGCCCAGGGTCACGCAGCAGGCCATCAGCCCCGGCTCGACCTTGTAATGCGCTGCGAACTCGCCCGGCTTGACCTCGCGGCTGACGCCCGAGACCAGCATCCGCCCGGCCCAGCCCTGGCGCAGCGCGGCCAGCCCCCGGTCGATCCGCCCCTCGCCCCCGGTCGGCACCACGACGACGTCGGTCTTCTCCCGGCCCGCCGGCAGCGGCAGCGCGATCGCGAACCAGACGAAACCGAGCGCCCAGAGGATCACGGCGAGGGAGGATAGACGGCGCAGCATGATGATTCCGCCTATAGCATCTTCCGCAGCGCGCGGATCACCGTAAGCCGCGCGGTCAGCATCGCCACCCCGATCCCCGCGACGGGCACCAGCGCCAGGACCAGCCAGTCGCCCAGGCCGAGCGAGCCGCCGGTGGCGAGCCCCGCGCCGAGCCCGGCGAGCTGGCGCCCCAGCAGGAGGATCGCCGCCGTGCCGAGCGCCAGCCCGGTCGCCCCGCCGACCGCCGCGTCCAGCCCGATCGAGCGCTGGAAGATCCGCGCGATCTGCGCGTCGGTGCCGCCGAGCAGGTGGACGATCTCGATCGTCTCGCGGTTGGAGCCGAGCGCGGTCCGCGCCGCCAGCAGCACGGCCGCCGCCGTCGCCACGCCGAGCAGCGCGATCAGCGCCACCGCCAGCCACTGGAGCGAATCGATCGCGCCGAACACCGGGGCCAGCCAGCTCGACTGCGCATCGACCCGCGCGCTCGGCGCGACGCCTTGCAGGCTGCGGCGCAGGCCGGCCAGCCGCGCGGGATCGACCGTCCCTGCCACCCGCGCGTCGATCAGCGCCGGGACCGGCACGGCATCGGCGTCCGCCGCCTCCGGCCCGAGCCACGGCGAGACGAGCCGGTCCAACTCTTCCGCGGGCACGATCCGCACGCCGCTGACTCCCGGCAGGGTGGCGAGGCGCTTGGCGGCAGCCTCCGCCTGGCGCTGGCGGACCTCGGCGGCGGGCTCGACGATCTGGACCGTCACCCCGCCCGAAAGCTCCGCCCGCGCGGTCGCGGCGGCGTTGCGCAGGGCAAGGCCGGCGGCCGCCGCGATCACCGTCAGGGCGATCATGATCGCGATGACCCAGGGCATCGGCCCGGACAGCCGCGCCTGGGGAATCAGCTCGGCCGGCCCGAGCGAGCCCCAGCGGGCGAGCCTGCGCCTGCCGGTCATGGCGTGCCGCGCCGCGGCGGATAGCGCAGCGCCCCGGTCGGGTCCGAAAGCTTGCCCTTGTCGAGCCGCATGATGAGCGATTCCGGCACCTTGCGCAGCAGGTGGACGTCGTGGGTCGCGACCACGACCGTCGTGCCGAGCCGGTTGAGCGCCTCGAACAGGCGCAGCAGCTTCAGCGCCATGTCGGGATCGACGTTGCCGGTCGGCTCGTCCGCGACGAGCAGGTCGGGCCGGCCGATCACCGCGCGGGCGATGGCGACGCGCTGCTGCTCCCCGCCCGAAAGCGTCGCCGGGCGCGAATGCATCCGGTCGGCCAGGCCCACCCATTCGAGCATGTCGGCAACCGGCTTCTCCAGCTCCTTCTGCGGCACGCCCGCGACGCGCAGCGGCAGGGCGACGTTGTCGAAGGCCGACAGGTGCGAGACCAGCCGGAAGTCCTGGAAGACGACGCCCAGGCGGCGGCGGAAGGCCGGCATGCGATCGCGCGGCAGGGTGATCGCGTCGGTCCCGAACAGGCGGATCATCCCGCGCGACGGGCGCTGGGCCAGGTAAAGCAGCTTCAGCAGCGAGGTCTTGCCCGCGCCGCTCGCGCCGGTGAGGAAATAGAAGCTGCCCGGAAACAAGGTAAACGAGACGTCGGTCAACACCTCGCGGTCCGTGCCGTAGCGCAGGCCGACGTTGTCGAACTGGACAATTTCCCCGGCGCCGCCCTGTGTCATCCCAGCGGCCTATAGACCGCTATCCATGTGGAAAAAAGGGCGTTCGCGGCAAAGCTTCGCCGCGCGACTCTTGTTTGTCGCGGCGGCATCATGCTTAACAGGCCTACCGTGATTATCGCCTGCCCCGCCTGCGCAACGCGCTATGCCGTGCCGGACAGCGCCATCGGCGTCGACGGACGGACCGTGCGCTGCGCCAAGTGCCGGCATTCCTGGTTCCAGGACGGGCCCGTGACGGTTCCCCCGCCGGCCCCGCCACCGCCCGCCGCCGAGCCTGAACCTGCGCCCGAGCCGCCGGTCGCCGCTCCCGCCGCCGTGGAGGATGAGCGCCCGGTGGACGCCCCGATCGAGGACAGCCCGCCGCCCCCGCTCCCGCCGCTCAAGGACGTGGCGGAGCCGGTGGTCTATTCGGACGAGGCCAGCGCGGCCTATTACGACGAGGACCGCTCCAGCTTCGATTACGAGCCGCCGTTCCGTCCCCGCCGCAATCCGGCCAAGCTGTGGCTGATCGCCGCGATCCTCTTCGCCACCGTCGCGCTGGCCGCGATCGGGGCGGTCGCGTGGTACGGCCTGCCCAACTGGGTGCCCTTCGCCCGCGGCACCTTCGCCCAGGGCACGCCCGACCTGGTGCTGGACTTTCCGCCCAACCGGCAGGATCGCCGCACCCTGCCGAACGGCGCCGAATTCTTCGGGGCGAGCGGCACGATCACCAATGTCGGCAAGACCCGGCTCAACGTGCCGGTCGTGCTCATCACCCTGCGCGACGCGCGCGACCGGATCGTCTACAGCTGGGAGGTCGTTCCCGCCAAGCGGGTCCTCGCCCCCGGCGAAAGCGTGACGATCAACGAGGCGGTGACCGACGTGCCCAAGTCCGCCAGGATCGCAGAGATCGGCTGGAAGCCGGGCTGAGGCCAGCGCTCGGGCGAAGCGCCGCTCGCGCCGTCCTGCGGGGGCGCGGCTGGTTGGCGGCACCAACGAAAAAACCTCTGCGCCTTGCCCTTGCGGGGGCCGATACCCTTTGCTAATGGCGCGCTCCTACCCCCGGGGGCGGCGCTGCCGCCCTTTCGATTATGCGGTCGTGGCGGAATTGGTAGACGCGCAACGTTGAGGTCGTTGTGGGCGAAAGCCCGTGGAAGTTCGAGTCTTCTCGACCGCACCAATCAGTCTTCAAACAGCACTGATTTTCGCCTCCGGCGATTTCTCCACGAGAGATGGCTCATCTCCGGCCGGTGTTGATTCTTCTTCCTCTGGCGCACCACAGCGCGGCGGGCTTGCTTTGTGTCCCCCTTGAAACATAGTCGGCGGACGATTGTGATAGGCTGCGGCTGGATATCCGCACGGCGTGATGGCCGGCGTAACGAACTGGGGAGAGATTGTGCCTGTCGACTTCACCGATAGACTGAAGACGCAGCGCTTGCGGCGGGTCGCGATCGGCGGCCTGGGCGGGGCTGTCGTGGTTGGGCTGCTGGCCGCCGCCGCTCCCTCCGGGCGCGGCGTGCAAGCCGCGACGCCGGAACCTCAAGCACCGCAAGCGCCGGCACAGGACATCCTGAAGGAGGTCATCCGCAATGGCGAGGCGGGTTTCGTCGTTACCGAGATCGCCTATGCGCTTGGGCCCGACGCGGAGGCCGGTGGGTGCCCGGCGGGCATGTCCGCGGGCGTGCGGGGGCTGATCGAGGCCTATGTGAAGACGCCTGCGGGGCAGCGCCGGGACGGCGAGACCAACGATGCCTACGAGCGGCGGCTCTCCGTGGCGGTGAACACCGCGCCTACTGGGCAGAACATCTGCCTGCATCCCGAGGTGAGTAGCCCCGACCCGGGCTGGCGGATGGTTTCCGGCCGCAATCTCAAGGTTCCCGGCATCGATCTCGACGGCCAGGATTCCAGGATCGGCAAGCGCCCCGCCGCCGGCACCTGCGGGCAGGAGGATTTCCAGGGCGCCAATGGCGAGCGCGGGATCGACAATCAGTGGTATCGGGTGATCGGCTGCACCACCGGCTTCCAGACCAACGGCCAGGCCAATGGCTGGCAGACCGAGATGTACACCGGCTCCTGGGGCATCCTGATCACGCTGAAGGGCGTCGACGACATCCGCAACGATCCCGAGGTGGAGGTCGGCATCCACGCCAATGCCGATCCTATCCAGCTCAGCGCCGCGCGCGCCGCGCTGCCGTTCGCGACCTATGCGATCCATCGGGATGCGCGTTACCGGGCGAAGACGCGCGGCCGGATCGTCGATGGGGTGCTGACGATCGACCCGGTCGATCTGCGGTTCCACAATGTCGTGAACAGCATGACCGACGACCGGGTCTTGCGCGATGCGCGGCTGCGGCTGACCTTCACCGCCGACGGCGGGATGGAAGGGATTCTGGCCGGGTACACGCCGGTCGAGGACATGTACAACCTGCAGTTCGGCGCGCGCGTGAGCCGCAATGCTAAGGGAGAATTGGCGCCCGAGCGCTTGCGCCTGGGGACTTCCGTGGGACGGGCCGGCGTGCTGGGGCACACCTGCAACGGCGCCTATCATGCGCTCTATCAGGCGGCGGACGGCCATCCGGATGCGTCCGGCCGGTGCACCTCGATCTCAACCCAGTATCGCCTCCGGGTGGCGCCGGCCTTCGTGGTCGACACGCCCACCGAGAGCGTCAATGCTCCCCTGGCGGCGCGGTGAGCGCATCGCGGCGGTTCACGGACATTGCTGAGTTCCACTTGGCCCCATAGCACTTGATTCTTGCACCCCCGGCAAATTGGTCATACCAGTTTGAGGCGTCGAGTAGAACGGGGATGGGGGGATGTCGTGCGATCAATCTGCTTAGCGGCTGCCCTGTGCGCTCCCGCAAGCGCCTGGGCCCAGGACGCGCGGCAGACAGTCGAACTGGCCCAGGGTTGGCAATTCCATCAGGGCGACTTAGCCGGGTTGCCGGCCGCGCTGCCCGTGTCTGAAGGCTGGTCCCCCGTCAGTGTGCCGCACACCTGGAATCGGATCGGCTACTACTTGCCGAATTCCGAAAGCCGGCTGCATCGCAAGGAAAACATCAACAAGTACCAGGGTGTCGCCTGGTATCGGCTCGACTTCGCCACACCCGCGGGCTTCACCGGAAAGCGCGCCTGGCTGCAGTTCGACGCTGCCAGCCGCACGGCGGAGGTCTGGTTGAACGGCCAGCGGCTGGGCGCGCACCGGGGCGGGTTCTCGCGCTTCCGCCTCGATGCCACGGCGGCGCTGAAGCCTGGTGGGACCAACACCCTGCTGGTCAAGGTTGACAACACCAGCCCCGCGCCACGCTCTTCCACCGCTGATACGCTACCCTTGCGCGGCGACTTCTTCATCCATGGCGGGCTCTACAGACCCGTGTCTCTGATCGCCACCGATCCCGTGCATATCGACATGCTGGATGCTGGCGGTCCGGGCATCTATGCGGCGACCCGCTCCCTGGGCAAGGAGCAGGCGCTGGTCGATGTCCGCGCCCGCCTGCGCAATGCGGGGGCACGGGCCATCAGGGTTACCGCGCGGCTGCGCTTGCTGAACCATGTCGGCGCACCAGTGGCCGAGGAAACCCGCAGGTTGGACCTCGCCAAGGCTTCGGGCGGCGAGGTCGCGGCGACCTTGCGGGTGGACAATCCCCATTTGTGGGACGGCACGGCCGACCCTTATCTCCATCGCCTGGTCGTGGAACTGGTCTCCCCCGCTGGCGCTGTGCTCGACCGCAAGGAGCAGCCCTTCGGCATCCGCGAGGTGCGGATCGACCCAGACAAGGGCTTCTTCCTCAACGGGCGACCGCTCCGGCTGAAGGGCGTGGGCTATCACCAGGATCGCGAGGGGAAGGGCTGGGCGGTGACGCCTGAAGATGTCGAAGCCGACGTCCAGATCATGCGCGAGATGGGGGCGAACTCGATCCGCCTCACGCATTACCAGCATGGCCAGGTGATCCACGACCTCGCCGACAGGTATGGGATGATCCTGTGGGATGAGATCCCGTTCGTCTCGGCCTGGACCTTGGGCGGCACGCCCCATGCCTCGCCCGAGCTGCGCGAGAACGCGCGGCAGCAGCTGCGCGAGATGATCCGCCAGAACTACAATCATCCCTCGGTTGTAACCTGGGGCATCGCCAACGAGGTCGACTTCGGCAATTCGCTGCCGGGCTTCCTTGTCTCCTACGAAGGCAAGATGGTCCCGCCCGATCCCATGCCTCTGCTGAACGAACTCAACACGCTCGCCAAGGCGGAGGACCCGACCCGGCCGACCGTGCTGGCGACCTGCTGCGAGGGCCGTCTCTTTGCGTCGGGCGTTGAGGTGCCGATCGTGGCTGGCGCTGCCGACCTTGGCGGGGCCAACCGCTATTTCGGCTGGTACTACGGCACGCCCGACGATCTTGGTCCGAACCTCGACGCGATCCGCGCCAAGCGTCCGCAGCAGCCGCTCTCGGTCACCGAATACGGGGCGGGCGGGGCGCTGACGATCCATACCGACAACGTGCTGGGCGGCCCGATCGATTCGCGTGGTCGCGCCCAGCCCGAGGAATACGAGAGCCATATCCACGAACGGAACTGGGAAACCCTGGCGTCCAAGCCCTACCTGTGGGGCACCTGGCTGTGGAACTCGTTCGATTTCGCGACCACGGTTCGCAACGAGGGCGACGCGCAGGACATCAATACCAAGGGCCTCGTCACCTACGATCGGCAGGTCCGCAAGGATGCCTACTATTTCTACAAGGCCAATTGGACCGAGACGCCCACCGTCCACATCACCGGGCGGCGCTATGTGGACCGGGCCTATGCGGTCACGCCGGTGAAGGTCTATAGCAATGCGTCTCACACCGAGTTGCTGCTGAATGGCCAGTCGCTTGGCGTTCGCGCCAATTGTCCGCAGATGACCTGTGTCTGGGCCGACGTGTGGCTCGCGCCAGGGGTGAATCGCTTGGAAGCCCGCGGCTCGGGAGGCGGGAGCGCCGTGCAGGACGCCGTCGAATGGCGGCTGGCCGACGAAGCCGTCCACGCCGTCCGGATCGATAGCGGGACCCTGGTTGCCGGCCGGGCCTCGGACCGGCGGTTCGGCTCGGACACCTTCTTCGACGGCGGTAAGGCGGGAACGATCGATGTCGCGGCGAACTATGGCGCGGCGGCCCAGCGCCCGCCGATTGCCGGGACGGCCGACCGCGATGTTGCCGCGACCTACCGCGAAGGCACTTTCACCTACAAGGTGCCGCTCCAGAACGGCCGCTACACGGTGAACCTGACTTTCATCGAGCCGTCGATGCAGCCCGCTGCGCGTCGTTTCGACGTATTTGCCAACGGGCGGAAGGCCGTGGCCGGCCTTGACGTCGCCGCTGTCGCCGGCGCGCCGCGAAGCGCGATCACGCGGCGGTTTCCGACGCGTGTGAGCGACGGCTGGCTTGAGCTGCGCTTCGCACCCCAGGTCGGTCAGGCCATCGTCTCGGCGGTCGAGATCACGAAGAAATAGCGCAAGAGAAAAGCACGGATTCGCATCAGGGCGTTTCGCTATTTCCGCGAAACGCGAACAGGAAGTCAGGAGCCGATGAGATCAATTTTGATCGGATCATGCCTAGCGACGCTGACCCTTGGCGCCAGCCTCGCCGCCGCCGGGGAGCCGATGGCGGCCCAAAACACCGGTCGCGCGGCCCAGGCCGCACCATCGCTGGAAGAGCGTTTCCTGAATCCGCCCAATACCGCGCGGCCGCGCGTCTGGTGGCACTGGATCGGCGGCAACGTCGACGTCGAGGGCGCGAAGCTCGATGTCGAATGGATGCAGCGGGCGGGGATCGGCGGCTTTCACGCCTTCACCGGCGAACTCACCATGAAGGCGCCGTTGGTCGTGCCCGAGCGGGTGCCGTACATGAGCGATCCCTGGAAGGCCGCCCTGCGCGAGGCGGTGCGGATCGCCCGGCCGGCCGGCATGGAGATCGGCATCGCCGGCTCCCCCGGCTGGAGCCATACGGGGGGGCCGTGGGTCGCGCCCGAGGATGGCATGAAGAAATATGTCTGGAGCGAGACGCGGCTCCAGGGCGGCGTTCCCTTCTCCGGCGTGCTTGCCCAGCCGCCTGGCGTGACGGGGCCGTTCCAGGCGCTGCCGCCGACCGAACGCAACCGTTCGGCCGGCCCGCTTCCCCAGCTCTATCGAGACAGCCTGGTCGTGGCCATTCCGACCCCGGCGAGCGAGGCCGGCATCGCCGCGCCCACGCTGACGTCCAGCCAGGCCGTCGATCTTGCCCGGCTCTCTTCGGTCGATCTCAAGAGCCCGGTGACGCTGCCCACGGGCAGCTGGATCCAGGCGGACTATCCTGTGCCGGCGGCCCTGTCGGCGGTGACCGTGGGCCTGCCCTCGGGCGGAATGGTCGAGGTGCAGGCCAGCGATGACGGCGCGACCTTCCGTTCGGTCGCGACCACGCGCGTCGAAACCCCCAAGGCGCTGACCCACCCGCTCGAACTCCAGACGCTCGCCGTGCCGACGACGAAGGCCCGCGCATTCCGTGTCGTCCTGCGATCGATCGCCCAGCCTTCGCACGGGCCGCTGGGGCCCGAGCCGCAGGGACCGCCAGGGCCGCCGAGCGCGACGATCCAGGTTTCCGGGCTGGCCTTCCAGACCGGCCCGCGCGTCGACCGCTTCGAGGCCAAGGCCGGGTTTCAGGCGACGATCGGGGACGAGGACTATCCCAGCCCGGCGGGGGCCGCCGCCATTCCGCCTGGCCGCGTGATCGACCTGACCGCCAGGCTGCGTCCCGATGGCCGGCTGGACTGGACGCCGCCCAAGGGCGACTGGACCGTGCTGCGCTTCGGATGGTCGCTGACCGGACGGATGAACAATCCCGCCGAGCCGGAAGCGACCGGGCTCGAGGTCGACAAGTACGATCCCGCCGCCGTGCGCCGTTACATCGACCATTACCTGGCGACGTATCAGGACGCTTCGGGCAGCGAGCTGGGCGAAAAGGGCATCCAGGCCCTGCTCACCGACAGCTGGGAAGCGGGCGCCCAGAACTGGACCCCGGCGATGCGCGAGGAGTTCCGCCAGCGCCGGGGCTATGACCTGTTGCCATGGATGCCGGTCCTCGCCGGCCGGGTGATCGGCTCGAGCGATGCCAGCGACCGGTTCCTGCGCGATTTCCGTCAGACCCTGAAGGACATGGTCGCGGACAACCACCAGAAGGTCCTGGCCGACGCCGCCCATGCCCGGGGCATGACCTATTACACCGAGGTCCAGGGCGACACGCCGCGCGCGATCGCCGACGGCATGACCGTGAAGGCGCGGTCCGACATTCCGACGGCCGAATACTGGTATCGCAACTTCTCCGCCGGGCCGGGCCAGTACACGCTCAAGGTCGACATGGAGGAGGCCGCCTCCGCCGCCCACGTCTACGGCAAGCCCATTGCCGCCGCGGAGGCGCTCACCGTAGCCGCGCTCCAGGACCCCTGGTCCTTCTCGCCGCGGATGCTGAAGCCCGTCGCGGACGAGATCTTCGCCTACGGCATCAACCGGATTCTCTACCACGAGAGCCACCACCAGCCGCTCGTGGACAGGAAGCCGGGGCTGTTCCTCGGCCTGTTCGGGCAGTTCTTCAACCGCAACGACACCTGGGCGGAGGACGCCAGGCCCTGGATCGATTACCTCGCGCGGACCTCGCAGCTGCTGCAGGAAGGCCGCTATGTCGCCGACGTCGCCTATTATTACGGCGAGGAACGGACCCTGACCGAGCAGTTCCGCACCCGCCCGAACACCGACGTGCCGGCCGGCTACCGTTACGACTACATCAATCCCGAGGCGCTGCTGACGTTGCTGTCGGTCAGGGACGGCCGCATCGTGACGCCCGGCGGGATGAGCTATGCCGTGCTCTATGTGCCGCCCCAGGTAACGCGCTATTCGCTGCCGGCTTTGCGCAAGTTGCGCGATCTTGCCGCCGCCGGCGCGGTGATCGTCGCGGCCAAGCCGACCGGCGGGGTCGGCCTCGCCGATGACGACGCGGCCATCCGCAAGATCGCCGACCGGATGTGGGGCAAGGGTTCGCCGGAGGCGCGCCGCTTCGGCAAGGGCGTCGTCCATGGCACGCCCGACCTGGCGCCCGCATTGGCGCAGCAAGGCATCGCGCCCGATGTCAGCTTCGCCGGCGCGAGCGGGGATGCGCGGCTCCTCGCGCTCCATCGCCGCAGCGACGAGGCCGACATCTACTTCATCACCAACCAGCAGCCCCGCGTGGAGACGGTCGAGGCGAGCTTCCGGGTGGCGGGCAAGGTGCCCGAGCTGTGGCGTGCGGAAACCGGCGCGGTGGAGGAACTGAACTACCGCCTCGAAGGGTCCCGCGTGGTCTCGCCCTTGCGGCTCGATCCGCACGAGGCGGTCTTCGTCGTGTTCCGCCGGGAGGCGACCGCGCCGCAGCGGACCGTTTCCGCCGGGCGGATCGCGACGCTCAGCACCTTGTCGGGTCCTTGGGACGTCAGCTTCGAGCCGGGGCGCGGCGCGCCGGCGAAGGCGACCTTCGACCGCTTGATCTCCTGGCCGGAGTCGGCGGACCCGGGCATCCGCTATTTCTCCGGCGCGGGGACCTACAGCAGGATCCTGGACGTGCCGGGCGACTGGCTGGCGCCGGGGCGGCGGGTGCGGCTCGACCTCGGCGAGGTGAGGGAACTCGCGGCGGTCAGTCTCAACGGCAAGCCGGTGGCGACGGCCTGGCATGCCCCATACCAGGTCGATCTCACGGAGTTCCTGCGTCCGGGCGCCAACCGCCTGGAGATCAGGGTGGTCAACCTCTGGCCCAATCGCCTGATCGGGGACAAGCAGCCGGGCGCCACGCCCGTGACCTTCGCGCCGCAATCGAGCTATGGCGCCAACTCGCCGCTGCTGCCCTCGGGGCTGATCGGCCCGGTGCGGGTGCTGGCGGTGGACTGAACGACCGCGGGGAGGTCCGCCTCCCCGGAGGCGGGGCCGTTACTTGGGCTGCCCGCCGATCTGCAGGACTTCGACGATGTTGCCGTCCGGGTCGGTGAAGTGGCTCGACCGGGCGGGCATTCCCTCGACCTCTTGCCCGAACCGCGTGTTCATCGGCACGCCGCCGTTGGCGGCGGCGCGGGCGAGGGTTTCCTGCACATCGGCGACCTGGATGACGAAGCTGCCGTTCATCCGCGCCTCGTCGGGGCTTTGGATCAGGATGATGCCGGGCAGGGCATTGCCGGGCAGCATCATGATCCGCACCCTCTCGCCCATCTTCTGGACGGCGGCGGCGCCGAAGACCTCGCGGTAGAACCTTTCCCCGCGGGCGATGTCGGCGACATAGAGCCGAAGCATCATGATCCGCGGATTGGCGGTCGGCGCGACGGCGGGAGCGGTCGCCGAGGGGGCCGGCGGGTTCGGCGGCGCGGCCAAGGCCGGGGTGGTCGCAAGCAGCAGCAAGCAACCGAGCACCGGGTACGATCCGTTCATGATGTTCGCTCCCCCAAAGGCAAGATCGGGACCCGCTGTTCTTCGGTCCGCTGCGGCCCGTTACTTGATCTTGGCGAGGTCGGCGTCGACCCTGGCGAGCACCTCGTCGCTCAAGGCGTCGCCGGCAAAGCCCTGAATCTGCTTCAGGGTCATTGCCCGGGCCATCTCGATCTGCGGGTTGGAGATGAACTCGGGAATGTGCTTCTCCAGGATGGCCTTGGCCTGCGGGTTGTCGAGCAGCGTGCCGATCGAGGAATCGGCGGAATTGAATTTCGCTGCGGCGGCAGCGGGAGCGTCGGCGGCGGAAGCCGGGGTTGCAGCGGCTGCGACGGCAAGGGCGGCAGCGGCAAGAAGATGACGGCTCATTTGAATTACCTCTCGATTCGATACCGTCCCACTATGCGATGCTGTGTCGCATAGTGCAAGATTGGTCTTACCACTTGGATTTGACGGGTTGACGGCGCGCCCATCCGGGGCAGGCTCACGCGTGCACGTGCCCGCAGGAGACCGCTTATGGCCCGCCGTATCATCCATCTTGCGCTGCTTGGCGCCCTGGCCTTCGCTACCCCCGCCGCCGCCGAGACGCTGTTGATCGGCAATAAGGGCGAGAACACCGTCAGCATCGTCGACCTCGCGACCGGGGCCGAGCGCGCCCGGCTCGAGACCGGGAGCGCCCCGCACGAGATCGCCGTTTCGCCGGACGGCCGGCAGGCGGCGGTCGTCGCCTATGGCGGCGCGACGATCGACATCATCGACATCGCGGCGGCCCGGCTGCTGCGCCGGATCGACATCGCCCCCAACGCCGCGCCGCACGGCATCGTCTGGCTGCGCAACGGCCGGCTGGCGATCGCCGCGGAGAAGGGCCGGGCGCTGGTCCTGGCCGATCCGCGCCGGGGCACCTTCCACGCCGTGCCGACCGGGCAGGCCGGCAGCCACATGGTCGCCGTCTCGCCCGACCAGCGCCGCGCCTATGTCGCCAATGTCCAGGCCGGGACGGTCGGGGTCTTCGATCTCGTCCGCCTGCGCAAGATCGAGGACATCGCCGTGGGCGGCATGCCCGAGGGCATCGCGGTGACGCGCGACGGGCGGCAGCTGTGGGTGGGCGACAACACCGGGCCGCGCCTGCGCGTGGTCGACCTCACCACCCGGCAGGTCGTGGCGACCCTGCCGACCGATCCCGTGCCGATCCGCGTCGCGATCTCACCGGATGGACAGACCGCCCTGACCTCGAATATAGGCTCAGGGACTCTGAGCGTATTCGATGTCGCGACGCGCCGGCCCGTCCGCACCATCCGCGTGAGCGGGGAGCGCGAGGCGATGCAGGTGACGGCGGTGTTCTCGCCCGACGGGAAGCGGGTCTTCGTGGCGGAGACCGGGCGGAACGTCATTGCCGAGGTGGACCTTGCCGCCGGCCGCGTGCTGCGGCGGCTGCCGGCGGGCAAGGGCGGCGACGGCATCGGGATCGCGCCCTAGGGTCAGGACCCTGAGTCCCCAACCGCCGGGCCTGCCCGGACAACGAGAGGATCGCTTTTCCATGAAGCTCAACCCCATGCTCACGCTGCTGGGCGCGGCGACGGCCGCCGTATCCCCGCTTTCCCCCGCCTTCGCGCAGCCGGCCCCGCCTGCGCCGGGTTCGGTTCCGGTCATGCAGCCGACCATCGTCGGGCCGGCGCTCTACGTTTCGGACATGGAGCGTTCGCTGCGCTTCTACCGCGATGTCCTGGGCATGACCGTCCGCATCCAGTTCGGCCCGAAGGACAAGCCGGACGTGATGATCGGCTTCGGGGCGGACCCGTCCAAGCCCTGCCTGCTGCTGCTCAGCGATCGGTCCCCGACCCCGCGCAAGATCGAGCATCCCCACGGCTTCGACCGCTTCGTCATCATGCTGGAGGATACGCCCGCCCTGGCCGAAAAGCTGCGCGCGGCGGGCTTCGCGGCCAGCCTCCCGCGGGAGGTCCACGGCACCAGCATGATGATGATGGTCACCGATCCCGACGGCTACACGGTGGAGATCATCGACACCAAGCCGGTCAAGCGCTGACGCGATTCTTTGGGCTGATTCAGCGCGGCTGAATCAGGTACGGCACCGGCCCCCCATAAGATATCCTGTCGGGTGGCCGGGCCGGGGGGGAGCGGGCCGGTGCCGCTTCCCACGACAGTGGATCAAACTCTAGCCCGCCGGCCTCTCCTCGCGCGCCCGGCCCGCCAGGGCGGCGAGGAGGTCGTCCACCGCCCGCGCCATCTCCGCATGGCCCAGCGACACGCCGAAGGCGCGTTCGCGCACCATCTGCCGCGCGGTCCCGGCGATCATCAGGGTCAGCGCGGCGGGCGGGACGGGGCAGTCGATCCCGCGCAGCTCCAGATAGCGGGCGATCGCCTCGGCCTGGATCGTGCGCATGGCTTCCATCGCCCGCGCCATTTCCATCCGCACGTCCTCGCGGTGGATGGCCATGGTGCCCAGCTCCACGATCGCGATGCTGGAGCCGGAGCCGATCTCCACATCCCACAGCGCCTTCAGCGGATCCCCGGCGGTGATGGCCCGCGCCGTGTTCTTGAGGCCCTTCGTGGCCAGCGACTTCACCATGGTCAGGACCAGGTCGTCGATCGTGCGGAAGTAATAGTGGACCATGTGGGGCTTCACGCCCGCCCGCCGGGCGATCTCGCTGGCGGTGAAGTGGTTGCTGCCCCGTTCCTGCAGCACGGTGAAGGCCGCCTTCACGATGGCCGCGCGCGTCGCGGAGGTTTCCGAGCCGATGCGGCGTTTGGACGTCATGGGGCATCTCGTGCGTCGTGGGGCGGCTGCTGTCGCACTCTCGCGGCCGATCCGCCACCTCCAGCGGTGAAAAAGTTATGCGATACTGTGTCGATTAGTCTTGCCAATTGGTAAGGCCTCGCTCAGAGTATCTAAGCATCGGGGCCAGGGCGAATCAATTCGCGTCCGGCGCCGATGCCGCGTGCTGCCCGTCGCGGAACGGGCGGAGGCGAAAGAGGGAGAGCCTGGTGCCGCAAGACCTTTCCAATCGTGGGCGTATCGGAACCTGGTGCCTGGGCGGGGCGGCGGGCGCGCTGCTGCTGGCCGCCGGGCTCGCCGCGGTTCCCGAGCAGGCGGCCCACGCCGCGGGGGCGGAACCGGCGAGCGCCGGCGGCCTGCCCGGCTTCCGCCGCCTGAACGAGGCGCAATACGTCCGCTCCATCGCCCAGATCTTCGGGGACGGCATCACCGTGCCGGGCCGGTTCGACCCGCCGCTGCGCGAGGCGGGGCTGATGGCGATCGGCGACGGCAAGGTCACGCTCTCCGCCTCGGGCATCGAGCAGTACGAGCTGCGCGGGCGGGAGATCGCGGCCCAGGTCATGGCGGACGGCCGGCGCGCCCGGATCGTCCCGTGCGAGGCGCGCTCCCCCCAGGCCTTCGACGAGCCTTGCGCGCGGGAGTTCTTCGGCAAGTACGGCCGCCAGCTCTATCGCCGTCCCCTGACCTCGCGGGAAAGCGCCGCGCTGGTCGAGGCGGCGGGCGCGGTCGCCCGGCAGAGCGGGAGCTTCGCCAAGGGGCTGGAGGCGGGCCTGTCGCGCCTGCTGGTCTCGCCCAACTTCCTGTTCCGCGTCGACGACAGCCTGGCCGATCCGGCCGACCCGTCGCGGCGGCGGCTCGACGACTGGTCGCTGGCCTCGCGGATCAGCTTCTTCCTGTGGGATGCCCCGCCCGACGAGGCGCTGCTGGATGCCGCCGCGCGCGGCGACCTGCGCGATCCCGCCAAGCTCGCCCGCCAGGTCGACCGGCTGATGGCCTCGCCGCGCTTCGAGCAGGGCGTGCGCTCGTTCTTCTCCGACATGTTCGGCTATGAGCAGTTCGACGGCCTGGCCAAGGACCAGGCGATCTATCCCAAGTTCAATTCCGAGCTGGCCCGCGACGCGCAGGAGCAGGCGCTACGCACCCTGGTCGACCATCTCGTCACCCGCAAGGGCGACTACCGCGACCTCTTCACGATCAAGTCGACCTTCCTCAACCGCAACCTCGGCGCGCTCTACAAGGTGCCGGTGTCGACGGCGGGGATGGAGGGCTGGGCGCCCTACACCTTTTCCGCGAAGGACCCGCGCGCCGGCATCCTGACCTTCGCCGCCTTCCTCATGCTGGACCCGACGCACGAAGGGCGCAGCTCCCCCACCATCCGGGGCAAGACCGTGCGCGAGCTGCTGCTGTGCCAGACCGTGCCGCTGCCGCCTGCCAACGTGAACTTCGCGATCGTCCAGGACACCCACAACCCGGACTTCAAGACCGCGCGCCAGCGGCTCAATGTCCATATGGAGAACCCGGCCTGCGCCGGATGCCACGCCCTGACCGATCCGATCGGCCTGGCGATGGAGAACTACGACGCCATCGGCGATTTCCGCACCCATGAGAACGGCGCGCCGATCGATGTGACGGGCACGTTCAACGGCAAGCCCTATGACGGGCTCATCGCCCTCTCGCGCCTGCTGCGCGACGGGGATGAGGCGCCGACCTGCCTGGTCCAGCGCGCCTTCGAATACGGCGTCGGGCGCGAAAGCGGGGCCGGCGACACCGCCTGGCTGGAATATTCGGCGCAGCGCTTCGCCGCCGACAAGTACCGGCTGCCCGCCCTGATGCGCTTCATGGCGACGAGCGACGCCTTCCGCGTGGTCGCGAGCGAGCCGGCGCCGGGCGGGCCGCAGACCGTCGCGGCGCGCCGAACCCACGGAAACGGAGGCTGACGATGGCTGACTGGACACGACGCAAGATCCTGCGGGGCGCGCTGCACGGCTCGGCCGTGGCGGTTTCCCTGCCGTTCCTCGACCTGTTCCTAGACGGCAACGGCGAGGCCCTGGCGGCGACCGGCGCGCCGATCCCGACGCGCTTCGGCACCTGGTTCTGGGGCTGCGGCGTCAACACCGCGCGCTGGTTCCCCGACAAGGTCGGCCGGGACTACGACCTCAAGGCGGAGCTTCAGCCGATCGCGCCGTTCCGCGACAAGGTGACGGTCTTCTCCAACTTCAACTGCATCCTCGACGGCAAGCCGAACCTCGTCCACTGGTCGGGCGCGATGGCCACCCTGACCGGCTGCGCGCCGCTGAAGGGCGGCGTTTCCGGCGGCACGGCGGACAGCCCGACGATCGACTGCCTGATCTCCGACCATATCGGCAAGGGCTCCCGCTTCCGCTCGCTGGAGGTGGCCTGCACCGGGCAGTCCAGCGTCTCCTATTCGATGCGCGCGGGATCGACCGTCAATCCCAGCGAGGTCGATCCGGTCAACCTCTATCGCCGCCTGTTCGGGGCGGAGTTCCAGGACCCCAACAAGGCCGAGTTCACGCCCGATCCGGCGATCATGCTGCGCCAGAGCGTGCTTTCCTCGGTCAAGGACGACCGCGACGACCTGATGCGCAAGCTCGGCGCCGCCGACCGGGCGCGGGCCGACCAGTATTTCACCTCGCTGCGCCAGGTGGAGCAGCAGCTCGGCCAGATGCTGGAAAAGCCGGCCCCGGCCGAGGCCTGCCTCGTCGGGAAGGAGCCGCGCCAGGCCCAGCTCGGCCCGACCTGGGAAATGGCGACCCAGGCGCACGACCTGCTCGGCCAGCTCGTCGTCATGGCGCTGGCCTGCAACCAGACGCGGGTGTTCAACGTGGCCCTGTCCAATGCCGGATCGAACCTGCGCAAGAGCGGCGATCCCGTCTCGTTCCACGAGCTGACCCACGAGGAGCCAGTCGACGAGAAGCTGGGCTACCAGCCCAAGGCGACCTTCTTCATCGAGCGGAGCATGGAAACCTTCGCTGCGATGCTGAAGATGATGGACGGGGTGAAGGAAGGCGCGGGCACCCTGCTCGATCACAGCCTGGTCCTGGCGACCTCGGAAAGCAACTTCGCCAAGATCCACTCGGTCGACAACCTGCCGATCATGGTCGCGGGGCTGGGCGGCGGCAAGTGGAAGTCCGGGCAGCACGTCGACGGCAAGGGCGATCCCAGCTCGCGCGTCGGGCTGACCCTCCAGCAGGCCATGGGCATGCCGGTGACGAGCTGGGGCGATGGAGCGATGAAGACCGCCAAGCCGATTGGCGAGGTATTGGCCTGACCAGTTCGGGGCGAGACCGCTTGGGAGAGTGCGAATGACGAAACCGGCCCGAACCATGCTGCAAGGTCGGCCACTGGCTTCCGGGGGCGCCCTGATGGTGGCCGCAGGTTGCCTGCTGGCTGCCCCGGCGACGGCGCAATACTACATCGGGCCAAGCTATCTCGAGGTGCCGGGGGTGGCGAGCGGGGAACGCTTTCCCGCCTATCGCGACTGGGTCCGGGCCGAGGGCAACTATTGGGGCAAGGTGGCCGCCCGCCGGCCGATCCGGGGCATTTCCGGCAAGGAAAGCGGGATGAAGTTCACCGGCTCCCAGGCGCCGGAAAGCGGCCCTTCCACGCTGGCGATCTCGCTCGCCAAGACCAATCCCGCGCTTCCCGCGATGATGGAGAAATGCCGCAGCGGCGCGGTGATCCCGGCGCTGCGCTACGCCGAATCCGCGGAAATGGCCCGCCACCCGCAGGAGCACGGCCCGCGCCCGGCCGACGTGCCCGAATACTACGAATACGTGCTGCGGAACGTCACCCTCACCTGCCCCGTCGTGGCCGACGCGCCGGAGCAGGCCTTCGCCCTGCAATTCCAGCAGATCGAATGGGCCAACGCGCGGCGCTTGGCCGCTCCGGTGCCCGTGACGGCCAAGCCGGCCAAGCTCCCCCGCGCGCCGCGCACGGGCGAGACCCGGACCTTCGTGATCTC
This sequence comes from uncultured Novosphingobium sp., assembly GCA_964520765.1. Taxonomy (GTDB): domain Bacteria; phylum Pseudomonadota; class Alphaproteobacteria; order Sphingomonadales; family Sphingomonadaceae; genus Novosphingobium. Next base: position 5,701 of record CAZFPW010000011.1, on the reverse strand, counting down.
GTGGTTCGCCGTGGTGGCCGACGCCAATCCCACCCAGTGCGAGAAGCTGAACCCCAAGCCGACGCAGGACGAATACTACGCCCTGATGTCCCCGGAACGCGCGGCCCAGCAGCGCGCGGCCCTGGCCAAGCAGGGCGGCGCGAACACGGTGCAACTGCCCTATCGCGGCCCGGACGAGATGAACGTCACCCTGCTGCCGGGCATCGTCGCGGACCCCGGATTCTATGCGCCCAGGGCCGATGTCGTGCGCGGCTTCAACCTTGACGGAGACGAGCGCACCGGCGGCTACGTCTCGCCCGAGGGGGACAAGGGGATCGACAACCAGCTCTTCTCCGTGGTCGGCTGCGTCGCGGGCTGGCGCAAGGACGGTTTCCTGCCGATGATCGGCAACGAGCAGCGCCGGGCCGGCGGCCTCTCCATCCTGGTCGAGGTCAGCGGGATCGACGATGCGCGCAACGACGACGATGTCGCGGTCACGATCCTCTACAGCGCCGACCCGATCCGCCGCGACGGCACCTCCAAGATCGTGCTGCCCGACTTCACCTACCGCGTGAACGGCAATCCCGAGTTCAGCCAGGACTTCGTGCGGTTTCGCGGCAAGCTGGTCGACGGCGTGATCGTCACCGAGCCGCTCGACAAGGTCTACATGCACGAAGGGCCGGCCTCGACCTGGTTCATGCGGGAGGCCCGGATGCGGATCGAGCTCAAGCCCGACGGGACGATGAGCGGCCTGCTCGGCGGCTATCGCGACTGGCGCGAATATGTCGGCATGGCCTTCTTCATGTCCTCCGACTACGAGAACACGATCGGCTTCAAGACCCCCGGCATGTACAACGCCGTGCGCCGCGCCGCCGACGGGCTCAAGGATCCCTTCACGGGCGAATTCAACGGCATCTCCGCCGCCTACGAGATGATCGGCGTCCCCGCCTTCATCCCGCCCGAGCAGCAGGCCCAGCTCCACGCCGGAATCGCCATGCTGGAACCCGCAAAGCGATAACCGCGTGCTCGCAAACGGCCGGAGGTTTCCCTCCGGCCGCTGCGCGCGATGACGGGCTTCGCGGTCAGAACTTCTTGCTGAAGCCGATCTGGACCAGCCGCCCGACCGTCGACCCGTTGGCATAGCCATAGGTCGCGGGAACCGAGCCCGGAGCATAGCGGACCGGCGGAGCGGCATCGAGCAGGTTGGTGATCCCCAGGGTCAGGGCCAGGTCCCTGGTCGCTCCCTCGCCGTTGAAGTCGTACTTGAAGAACAGATCGACGGTATCGAACGCATCGACATGGTTCTGGGCCGGATAGTGCGACGCAATGCCGGGGGCGGTCGGCGCGAAGTCGAAGAGACCGGTATGGTTCCAGGTGACCTGGGCCCGGAGGTTCCCGATATTCGCGCCGAGCAAGGTCCGGAAGCTCATTCGGCTGATCCCGCCGCTAAGCTGGTCGATCAACGGCGCTATCGCCGAAACGCTCTGACGACGGTTCAGGATATAGGTGCCCGCCCAGTTGAAGTCGATCGAGCCGAAGCTGGTATTGCGGGCGTAGCTGATCGAGAAGTCGAACCCGTTCTGGTGGAACTTGCCCAGGTTCTGCGTGGCCTGATACTCGATGATATAGACGCAGCTCGGCTGCGGCGTGCAGGGCGTTCCGTTCTGGATCAGGCCAGAGGCGATCGCCGCGTCGATCTGGGCCTGGGTCGGATTGACCACGTAGGAATTGGGGAACTGCTGGAAGAACTGCGTCGGGTTGCCCGCCGCCGTGCCCTGGGGCGAGGCGATCAGGTTGTTGTACTTGACGTTCCAGTAGGTCAGGCTGAGCCGCGCGCCTTCGAACGGGTCCAGATCGGCGCCTACCGACCAGGTTTGCGCGGTCTGCGGCTTCAGCGAATTGGAGCCGCCGCCGGTGATGATCATGTTCATGTTGGCGCTGGTCGGCGGAGCGTAGCCGAGCGCCGCCAGGGCCGGATAGGCTGATGGCGGCACGAAGATCCCGAACACGAAACCGCTCTGCCAGCCCGCTGATGATGGGTCGGCGTCCGCGCTGTTGGCCAGGCTCGGAGCGGCGAAGGATTTGCCCCACTGCGCGCGGAAGCGAAGGTAGTCCACCGGCTTCCAGGTCAGGCCGATCTTCGGATTGAAGGTGCCGCCGGCATCGCTGTAGCTGTCATAGCGGCCCGAGGCGCTGAGGGTCAGCTCCTGGAAGCCCGCGATGTCGGACAGCAAGGGCATGACCAACTCGCCGAACACCGACTTGACCGTGCGCGAGGCATCGAAAACCGGAATGGCCGCACCGGCCGGAATGAGGGTGACGCCGTTGACCGTCTGCGCGGCATAGCTGCTGCCCGGTGCCGATCGCAGGGTCGTGCCCTTCTGGGTTTGCAGGGTCTCGCGCAGGAACTCCGCGCCGACCGCGATCTTGGCCGCGCCGCCGGGCAGCTCGAACAGGTCGCCGTCGACGATCGCGCGGGCCTGGAACTGCGACTGCCGGGCGATGCCCATGGTCTCCCAATTGCCGATCGTCGCGAGGGCGGCGGGATTGCTGCTCTCCGGGTTGTAGGGGTTGAACAGCCCGTTGGCGATGGCGTTGCTCAAGGCCGTGGTGTTGAAGCTGGAGGCGTGGGCGGTGGTGACACTCCGCCCATAGTTGAACAGCACGCGTGCGCGCCAGTTGTCGCCCAGCTTCGCGGTCAGGGTCGGGGTGATGCCCCAGGCCTGGATATGCACCAGCTGCCCCTGCGCGTCGTCCGGCCCCCAGGCGAAGTGGACCCGCTGCGTCTCCCCGGCGCTGCCGATAATGTAGGGGCTGCCCACGCCCGCGACGATGGTCCCGTTCGCATGGTAGTAGCCGGTGGTCTGCCGCTGCTTGCGGTCGGTGAAGAAGCCCTTGACCTCTAAGTTCAAGGCATCGCCAAGGTCCTGGGTGAAGGCGGCGAAGACGGAATGGCGGCGTTCCTCGGGATAGACGGAGGCAGGGTCCGAATAGTCGCACTGATTGGGCTGGTTCAGCTTGGCGCCGACCGAGGGCGTGAACGGCAGGCCGTAGATGTTGGGATTGTTGTTGATCTGCACGTTGGGCGTGCGGCACTCGAGCCCGATCGTCGGGACCGCCGTGGTTTGAGTCGGGTATTGGCGAACCCAGTCGCGATCCCGGCCGAACAGGGCATCGTGCTGGGAATAGTTGTACGAGACATAGACCCCGCCGCCGTCCCAGGTGGTGCCGGCGGTCGCATTGACGTCCCAGGTCTTGTAGTTGTCGGCAAAGCCGAACCGGCCGTCGACGGCGACGCCGTTGAAGGTCTTGCGGGTGATGAAGTTCACCACGCCGCCCACCGCATCCGCGCCATAGATCGAAGAACCGCCGTCGGGCACGATGTCGACGCGTTCGATCGCGCCGGGCGCGATCGCGTCGAGGTCGGGCGACGTCACCTGGATGCCCATGCCGACCGCGCGGTGGCCGTCGATCAGGATCAGGGTGGAGGCCGCGCCGTTGGTGTTCGAAGCTGCCAGGTTGCGCAGGTTCGGGCGGTTCGTCGTCACCGTGTTGGACCCGCCGACCGGCGCCTGGATCGAGTTGAACGAGCCGAACTGCGGCACGGTCGCGAGGAGCTGCGTCACCGTGCTCGCTCCGCTGGCCTCGACGGCGGCGCGATCGACGCCGATCACCGCGGTCCCGGTCGGCTCGACCCCGCGGACCAGCGTGCCGGTGACGACGATCTCGTCCGAGCGGGTTTCCTCGCCCGCCGCCGAATCGGCTTGGGCGAATGCCGGAGCGGCAAGCGCGAGCGCGCTGACGCCGGCCAGAAACAGTCGATAATGGTGCATTTTATCCTTCCCCCACAGAAAGTGGCCTGGTCAGGCCATTTGATCGATTCCTCGCATATTTACGAAGAATCGGTCAGTCCAATACCAGGAAGACTTGCTGCCGCCAAGGATTTGCGAGGGATTGCGAGTGAGAATGATGCATTTTAAGCGATTTCGAGAGAAAGCGGGGGACGTCATGTCCAGGCATAAAATTGGCCGTTGGAAGAAAACCCAGGGGGAAATCAAAGCCATCTCAATGTTCGCGAAGCCTGGAGCGCGGTGATTGGGAGGGGGTCTCAGGCGAAGAAGACGTTCCGTTCAGTCAAGCGGATTGGTGTGACCAATTTACATTTTGCCGCAAGATTGCTTTGTCCACCATGACGGAGCAGCAATCGGGGGATGATCAATGACGTCTGAAGAAACGGGCTTGTCCGCGAGCCAGCCGAAGCTCGATCGCCGCAAGATGCTCACTGGGGCGGCCGGCACGATAGCAGCTTGTTGCGTAGGCCTGGAGAGTGCGCTGGGCCAGAACTCTGTTCCGCCCCTATCGCTCGCCAAGCCATTCGTCCCGTTGGCGGGCCCACGCTCACGCGTGCTCTATGTCAACGACGTGAGTGGCGACCCCGACGGTTTCTTTGCGACGGTCCATCAAATCCTTTCGCCGACTGCAAAGCTCAGCCACATGATTGGCACCGACGGTGGCGGTAAGGGCGAGACCGCGGCCAAGTCCGCCGTCCTGCTGAACGAGATCGTCCGCATCATGGGGCGGCAAGGTCAGATCAGCGTTCATGAAGGCGCCGGGAACCGGCTTCCGCAGCCCGGCATGCCGGTGCGGTCGGCGGGCACTCAGGTGATCATTGATGAGGCCATGCGCACCGACACCCAGCTGCCGCTCTTTGTGGCCGTGGGTGGCGGCCTGACCGAAGTGGCCAGCGCCGTCATGATCGAGCCCAGGATTGCCGATCGTTTCACCCTGGTCTGGATCGGTGGGGACGCCTTGCCCGACGGCGGGACGCGCGAGACCAACTTCAATATCGATCCGCTCGCGGCGCAGTTTCTTTACAACGATACCTCGGTAAAGATCTGGCAGCTTCCTCGTGCCGTGTACAAGACATGCTTGATCTCGGCGACGGAGATTCAGGCGTTCATCGCCCCCTATGGTAGGATCGGAGCTTGGCTCTACGATCGGTTGGCCGACCTGAATCGCCGGTTCGGCCCCGGTTTCAATGCCGGCGAAACCTGGACTCTGGGCGACAATCCATTGGTCCTTCTCACCGCATTGCAGGACTGGAACCCCGTGCTGTCGTCCAAAGGCATCGAGTTCGGCAATACCGGTTCCAGTCAATTCGACGAAGTCATCGCCCCCCGCTTCAATCCGGACGGCACGTTCGCGCCGCGCAGCGAGGGACGTCGAATCCGCATCTATCGGAGTATCGACACGCGCATGATGTTCAATGACTTCTTTGCGAAGATGCGGGTCAATTACCCCTCGAACGGGGAGGCGGTTGATGGGTAGTGCCGTGAGAATCGCGGATTGGGTGGATGGAATGCGGTGGGCTGACTCGACGATCGAGCCGATGCATTGAACTGCTGATAAAAAACGTCGGTCGGCTGTTGCGACGTCCTGCATTGTTGGCCCGGACTCGCTTGTCGCCAGGTGCTGGCTTGATGACCCGTTGGCGAACCTGGTCGATGTTTCGATCAGATGAGCCAATCGGCCCCCGCTGACGGGCATTTCTGACGTCGCAGGTTCGATTGTCACGACTACGGCATCAGTCACGAACCCCGACCGCTAAGGTGGATATTTTTCGCAAGGGCGTTAGGGCGGATGGTGAGGGAGAGAACGCGAATGGATGCACCGGCGCTGCTCGAAATGCGCAAGGCCCAAAGAGGCGCTGCGCTGGAGGAAT
>CAZFPW010000010.1:25699-27816 GCA_964520765.1 uncultured Novosphingobium sp. | reverse complement strand
GGCAAGGTGGTGGTCCGCATCCGGGACTGAGGGCTTCCGGCCGCCGTTTTGATTTTCCTACAGGCCCCTTCCCGTGGTCTATGCTGGCGGATGACCACCCGCCCCTCCCTATCGCCCGATCGCCGACAGCCGGGTGCCATTTGGTCACACCGGGTCACAGGAGGTCACGGGGGGTCACACATTTTCTCTGGACACCGTACATTTTGTAAAGTTCGGCGGAAGTCCGCCGTTGCGACACCGCCGAGTTTGGCCGGATGTTTACGATAAGGCCCAAAATCCAAGGCCAACCCCGTTGCCAAGCGGCGGGGCTTGTCCGCTACTCGGCGCCATTCCGGCATCGCCGCAAGATCAACCAACTCATGGGAAGGGAGCCGCCGCCATGGCCGAGCAACTCGTCGCCGACGCACTTATCGATTCCGCCATCCAGGCCACCGGCCACGACGATTTCGGCGGCAACTCCTATCGCGAGGGCCTCGACGTCCTGATCGCGGACGTCAACGCCGGCGCCGCCAAGGGCTGGTACACCGATGCCGGCTTCGCCCGCGTCCAGCACGACGTGCTCCACTATCTCAAGAACCGCCTGAAGGTTGAGGACTACCTCAAGCAGAACCCGGAGCTGCTGCAGCGCCCGGTCGAGCGCCCAGTCTTCGTCATGGGCGTGCCCCGGACCGGCACCACGCTGATGAGCAACCTGCTGGCCGCCGATCCTGCCCGCCGCTCGCCGCTGACCTGGGAGATCGACGATCCGGTGCCGCCGGTCGCCTCCAACGCGCTGCTGACCACCGATCCGCGCGCCCTCGCCCGCCTGGAACAGGAAAAGGCCGCCCTCGCCGCCAATCCGGCCATGGGCAAGTACTATCGCGGCTCGGCGATCTACCCCAACGAGTGCGTGTTCTTCATGGCGCACGACTTCAAGACGCTGATGATCGAGTCCAAGGGCCGGCTGCCGGGCTACAAGGAGTTCATCTTCTCCTGCGACATGACCTCGGCCTACGAGTACCACAAGAAGTTCCTCCAGCTCCTCCAGCACCACACCTCGGGCGTGTGGAACGTGAAGAAGCCGTCGCACTCGCTGTGGCTGGAGACGATCCTCAAGGTCTATCCCGACGCGCGGATCGTCTGGACCCACCGCGATCCCTATACCGCCACGGGCTCGCTCTGCTCGGTCATCTCGCTCAGCCACATGGGCCACATGGGCAAGATCGACGCGGAATGGCTGGCCGAGGACTATCCCTGGCAGGCCGCCGAGCACGCCAACCGGATCATGGATTTCCGCGACAAGTTCGGGGAAGACCGGATCATCGACGTGCATTACGCCGACCTGGTGAACGATCCGGTGGGCGAGACGAAGAAGCTCTACGCCCAGTTCGGCGACGAATGGACCGCCGAGGCCGAGGCCGGCGTCCAGGGCTGGGTCGACGACAATCCGCAGAACAAGTTCGGCAAGCACGAATACAAGCTGGCGCAGTACGGGCTCTCGATGGAGCAGCTCGAGCCGCTGTTCGAACGCTACCTGTCACGCTACGACGTGGCGCGCGAAGGCTGAAACAGACCCACCCCCAACCCCTCCCGCAAGCGGGAGGGGAGCGAGACTTGGGCTTGCCAAACAAGCTCTAGTCGCAGCGGGGTGGGCACCTTGGGAGAAAGAGCAATGCTGGTCGGCCAACACTATCAGAACGGCTACGTCTGCGACGACATCGAGGCGGCCATCGCCGTGTTCAAGGCGCGCGGACTGGGCAAGGACCCGACGATCATCCCGGTCGACCAGACGCTGGAGACCGCGGACGGCCCCAAGCGGCAGAAGTCGCGGATCTGCATGTTCTGGCTCAACGGCCTCCAGTACGAGCTGATCGAGGTCGAGCTGGACGAGACCGGCGTCTATGCCAATGCCCAGGACAATGGCGGGCCGATGCGCCTCCACCACATCTGCATGCGCGTGCCCGACTGGGCCGAGTTCCGCGCCGCGGTGGACCGGCAGGACCTGCCGGTCGCCTTCGAGCGCGACCTGGGGCCGGACAAGCTGAACTTCCTCTACCTCGACGGGCGCAAGGCCTTCGGGCACTACCTCGAATACACCTGCATGCCCGACGCGATGTGGGACCAGATCGCCAATATGT
>CAZFPW010000010.1:5790-25599 GCA_964520765.1 uncultured Novosphingobium sp. | reverse complement strand
TACCTCGAATACACCTGCATGCCCGACGCGATGTGGGACCAGATCGCCAATATGTGAGGCCAGCGGTCCCGGATCAGGTCCGGGACGACACCCCATCGCGGAAGCCTCTCATCACCGCGCGGCGGTTGCTCCGGTCGGCCTCGAAGCGGGCCAGCTCGGCATCCTGCCGCAGGATCGCGGCGACGATCCGGTGGCGGCCGGCCTTCCATTGCCCGATGCCGGCAAGGCTGCTGTCCAGCAGCCGCTGGGTCTGGCTGACGGCGAAGCCCAGGGTCACGCGGGTCAGCACCTCGAACAGCGGCCGCCGGACCATGCGGAACAGGAGGTCCTGGAACGCGGTCTCGAACACCCCGCGCGCTTCGGTGGTATCGCAATCGTCGATGGACCCGGCGAGCAGCGCCAGTTCGTCGCGCAAGGCCTGGTCGCGACAGCCGGCAGCCGCCGCCGCCAGCTCGGTGAACAGCAGCGAGGTGATGTCGAGCGCCTCTTCGAACGAGGTCGGATGCTGCCGCATGAACACTCCGATCGCCCGTTCCAGCGCCGCCTCGTCCGGCCGCGCCCCGTAATAGCCCCCACCGGGGCCGCGCCGGACCTCGAGCAGCCCCTCGTGCTCCAGGATGCGCGCCGCCTGCTGCACCGTGACGATCCCGACGCCCAGCGCCTTGGCAAGCTCCGGCAAGGTCCCGATCCGCTCCTGCGGCGCCCGCGCAAAGACCCGGTCGCGCAGCCTGGCGGCGGTTTCAGGAACGACGGCGCGTTTGGGACGGCTCATATTATATGCCTATAATAGAGTGAATGAATGCCAATTTTGGCCGATTTCATGCCTTGACCGTAAATTAATATGTGCATTAGCGCTAGGGTCATTCGATGCGGCCACAGGGCCGCAGACTTGGGAGCGAGTCGAAATGGCCTTCAAAGACCCCGCGGTGGACAGCCTGCCGCGCTACCCCCTCATCATTGGCGAAGTCCGCGAGGAAAAGGGCAGCGGCAGCCTTGTCCCGCACATCTATCCCGGCACCGGCAAGGTCACCCGCGAGATCGCGATGGCCAATGCCGACGACGTGGATCGCGCCGTCGCCGCCGCCCGCGCCGCCCTCCCCGCCTGGAAGGCCATGCCCGGCGACAAGCGCCGCAACCTGTTCTTCAAGCTGGCCGAACTGTTCGAGGCCCGTTCGGCCGAGTTCGCCCCGAGCCTGATCGCCGAGAACGGCTCGATCTCCATGGCCGCGCCCTACATGGGCTACGACGCGGCGCAGAAGTTCCGCTACTTCGGCGGCTGGTGCGACAAGATCCATGGCCGCACTATCCCGATGTGGGGGGCGCCCGCCCACGACTACGTCGCCTACGATCCCTATGGCGTGATCGGCATCATCGTGCCCTGGAACGGCCCGCTCTTCGCCGCGACCATGGTCATGGCGCCCGCCCTCGCGGCCGGCAACTGCGTGGTCCTCAAGTCTCCCGACCTCGCGCCCTATAGCGCGATGAAGCTGGTCGAGATCATCCAGGAAGCCGGCTTCCCGGCCGGCGTGGTGAACCTCGTGACCGGCGCGGCGGACGTGGGCGAGGCGATGGTCGCCCACCCCGGCATCGACAAGATCGAGTTCATCGGCTCGGGCGCGACCGCGAAGAAGGTCCTGACCAACGCCGCCCAGTCGCTGAAGCCGGTCGGGCTGGAGCTTGGCGGCAAGTCGGCGGTCATCGTGTTCGACGACGCCGACCTGATGAACGCGGCCAAGCGCGGCCTCTCCGGCGCGGTCTCGGCCAATGGCCAGGGCTGCGTGAACGGCACTCGCCTGCTGGTCCAGCGCGGGATCTACGATCAGTATCTCCAGACCCTGGCCGCGATGGCCGGCCACATCCAGGTCGGCGATCCCTACGATCCGCAGACGACGCTCGGCCCGGTCATCTCCCAGGCTGCGCTCGACCGCATCAAGGGCATGATCGACCGCGGGGTTTCCGACGGCGGCCGCATCATCGCCGGCGGCGAACGGCTGAGCGGCGACCATGCCGACGGGTTCTTCCTGCCGGTCACCGTCCTGGCCGACGTGCGCAACGATTGCGAGATCGCCCAGAACGAAGTCTTCGGGCCAGTCCTGGTGGTCACGCCCTTCGACACGGAGGAAGAGGCAATCGCCCTCGCCAACGGCACCGACTATGGCCTGGGCGCCTATGTCCACACCCAGAACCTGCGCCGGGCCCACCATGTGACGAGCCAACTCCAGGCCGGCATGATCCACGTCAACGGCGCGGGCGAGGCGATGCAGCCGAACTGCCCGTTCGGCGGCTTCCGCAAGAGCGGCCATGGCCGATTGGGCGGGGTCGAGGGGCTCAACGAGTTCCTCCAGCCCAAGAACATCTGGATCAACCTTACCCCGCCGGAGGCCTAATCGATGACCCTGCTCGATCCGAAGGAACGTTCCGCACGGGGCACCGCCCTGCAAGCTGCGGTAAACGGCCAGCCCGCTTCCGCCCCCGCCACTCCCGTCGAGGAGAGCATCCGCGACTTCGTCTATGCCGAGGTCTGGAGCAGGCCCGGGCTGGACCATCGCTCGCGCTATCTGATCTCGATCTCTTCCGCGATCATGAGCGGGGCCGATCCCGCGACGGTCGACGGCTACGTTCGCGGCGCCTTGACCAACAAGGAGCTGACCCTGGCCGAACTACGCGAAGGGGCGCTTCATCTCGCCGTCTACGGCGGCTGGCCGCGCGGCCTGGAATTCGATGCCTCGGTGACCCGCGTCCAGAACGCGCTGGGCCTTCCCCCCGCCGACTGCCCGCCGATCCGCGCCGAAGCCTGGGACCCCGAGGAGCGCGGCGCCAAGGGCCAGCAGGAATTCACCAAGACGATGACCTTCCCCGGCGGGCCTTCGAGCAATCCGTTCCAGGAAGCGATCAACAACTTCGTCTTCGGCGAAATGTGGTGCCGTCCCGGCCTGGACGAGCGCGCGCGCCGCTGGATCACCCTGGTGGGCGTCGCCAACAGCGCCGCTGAAATCCCCATCAAGTCCCATTTCCACGCCGGCATGGCGAGCGGCAACTGCACCCGCGAGGAAATGCTGGAGTTCTCGCTGCAATACGGCGTCCACGCCGGCTGGCCCCGCGCCTCGGTGGTCAACATGGTGATCTTGCAGATGGCGGCCAAGATCGAAGCCGGCCTGCCCTGGAACGGATGAGATGGCGCAAACGATCGATATGAGCGGCAAGGCCGCACTCGTCACCGGAGCCGCCTCGGGCCTGGGCCGCGCGACCGCACTGCGCCTAGCCGAAGCCGGCGCGATGCTCACCCTCGTCGATGTCGATGCGGCGGGACTGGAGGAAACCCTCGGACTGGCCTCGGGTGCCGAGGCGATCCATCATGTCGCCGACCTTTCCGACGCGGCGGCCTGCGCTCCTGCCGTCGAGGCGGCGCTCAGCCGCTTCGGCCGGCTCGATGCGCTGTGCAACGTCGCCGGGATCATCAAGTTCGCCAATTCCCACGACATGGACCCGCGGTTGTGGGACCTGACGCTGGCGATCAACCTGACCGCGCCGTTCCTGCTCGCCCGGGCGGCGATTCCGCACCTGCTCGAAACCAACGGGGCGATCGTCAACGTGGCTTCGACGGCCGCATTCGTCGGAGAGGCCTATGCCGCCGCCTATTGCGCGAGCAAGGCCGGCCTCGTGCAGATGACCAAGGCGATGGCGATGGAATACTCGCGCAAGCCGATCCGCATCAATGCTATCGCACCGGGCGGGATGGTGACCAATATCGCCAATGGGCTCACCATGCCCGAAGGCGTCGAATATGACCTTATCCAGCGCTTCTCAGGGCTGCGCGGCACGGTCGAGGTGGAGGACGTGGCGGAACTGATCGCCATGCTGGCCTCGCCAGCGGGCCGATCCTATCACGGCTCCTGCCTGACCATCGACGCGGGGATCACGGCAGGATGACCGAAACGACCGGATTCATCGGCCTCGGCAGCCAGGGCGGGCCGATGGCGCACCGCATGCTCGACGGCGGCTATCGACTGGTCGTCTGGGCGCGCCGGCCCGAGGTGCTGGAAGCCTACACCGCCAAGGGCGCAACGGCCGCCGCCACGGTGGCGGAACTCGGCGCACAGTGCGACCATGTCGGCATCTGCGTGGTCAACGACGCCGACGTGCTGTCCATCACCGACCAGCTCATCCCCGCGATGAAGCCGGGCAGCCGGATCGCGATCCACTCCACGATCCTGCCCGAGACCTGCGCCAAGCTCGCGGCCCAGTGCGAGGAGCGCGGCCTGCTGCTGGTCGACGCGCCTGTCAGCGGCGGCGCGCCGGCCGCCGAGGCGGGAACGCTGACCGTCATGTGCGGCGCGCGGCAGGAAGCGTTCGACCTGGCGCTTCCGGTGCTCCAGACATTCGGCAAGCTGGTCGTCCTGCTCGGCCCGGCGGGGGCTGGGCAGCGGGCGAAGATCATCAACAATGCGCTAATGGCGGCTAATATGGGGCTGGCCCATGGGGCCATGGCGGCGGCCGATGCGATGGGGGTGGACCGCAAGGCGCTGGCCGAGCTGGTCAAGGAAAGCAGCGGCCGCAGCTTCGGGTTCGAGGTCTATGCCCGCCTGCCCGATCCCGCCGCGTTCAAGGTCGGCGCGCCGATGCTGGCCAAGGACGTGGGCCTGCTCAAGGCCGTCCTCCCCAACGAATGGGGCGCCGAAGCGCTGCGCGCCGCAGCCGAGCCGTTCCTCTCTGCCGCCAATGTAAAGGATTGAAATCCATGGCCTTCACTCTCGACCAATATCGCCTCGACGGCAAGGTCGCCATCGTCACCGGCGCCGGCGGCCGGGGCAACTCCATCGGCCGCGCCTATGCCCTGGGCCTGGCCAATGCGGGAGCCTCCGTGGTAGTCGCCGACCTCAACCAGGAGGGCGCCAACGCCGTCGCCGACGAGATCAAGGCGGCCGGCGGCCAGGCGATCGGCGTCAAGGTCGACGTCGCGGACGAAGCCTCGACCAAGGCGATGGCCGCCGCGGCGATCGAGGCGTTCGGCGGGATCGACATCCTGGTCAACAACGCCGCGCTGATGGTCGACGTCAGCTATGACAGCATCGAGACGGTCTCTCTCGAAGCCTGGAACAAGGCCTTTGCGGTCAACCTCACCGGCGCGCTGCTCTGCGCCCGCGCCGCGGCCCCCTCGATGCGCGAACGCGGCGGCGGGCGGATCGTCAACCAGACCTCGGGCGGGGCCTTTCCCGCGACCAGCCTCTACGGCATCAGCAAGCTCGCCCTGGTCGGCCTGACCACCTCGCTCGCCAAGCAGTGGGGCAAGGACGGCATCACCTGCAACGCCATCGCGCCGGGCAACGTCAAGTCCGACGCCGGCAAGCTGCTGGTGCCCGACGATTCCCCGTTCATCCAGTTCCTGCAGGCGACCTGCGCCACCCGCCCGCGCGGCGAGCCCGACGAGCTGGTCGGCGCCCTGCTGCTGCTCTGCTCGCCGGCCGGCGAATGGATCACCGGACAGACCATCCATATCGACGGCGGCTGGGTGATGCGCCCCTAACGCAGTGGCGATGAACACGGGCGCGCCCGCATCGCCATTTGTCGAGCACGCGTGATCGCGCCATTCCTGCCGCACGCTACAAGAGGGACAGAGTGATGAAGGCAGGGTTCATTGGCCTCGGCAGCATGGGCGCGCCGATTGCGCGGCGTCTGGCGCGGTGCGGGTTCGAAGTCACCGGTTGCGACAATTCGCCCGAGATGCTCGAAGCCTTCGACGAACCCGGCACGAACCGAACCTCCGATCCGCTGGAAACGGCCCGCGGCGCCGACCTGCTGGGCGTCTGCGTCCGCACCGACGAACAGCTTGAAAGCGTCATCGACGGCGGCAAGCTCTACGAGGCGCTGGGCGAAGGCGGAACCTTCATCCTCCATTCCACGGTCTCGCCCGACCTGGCCCGCAGGCTGGCGGCCCAGGCCAGGGAATATGGCGTCGGCTTCGTCGACGTGGGGGTTTCGGGCGGCGGCCCGGCCGCGATCGAGGGCCAGCTCTCGCTGTGGATCGGCGGCGAGGATGCCGATGTCGAGCGCGCCCGCCCCTGGCTGGAGGCGATCGGCAAGAAGCTGTCCCACCTCGGCCCGGTCGGCCGCGGACAGGAAGGCAAGCTGATCAACAACCTGATCTCCATCGCCAATTACGGCATGTCGGCGGCGATCGTCGACATCGGCCTGTCGATGGGCTTCGACCGCCAGCAGTTGATCGATGCGCTGAATGCCGGCTCGGCCCAGAGCTTCGCCCTGGGCGTCGGCCCGCGCTTCGTCATGCCGCGCGAGGGCACGGGCGCGCCGAGCAGCTTCCAGGGCCTGCACGACCTGCTCAAGAAGGATGTCGAGCATGCCCGCGAACTGCCGACCAGCGAGACCGTGGCGCTGCGCAGCCTGGCCGAGGCGGCCGACTTCATGCTGGCGCGCATCCGCCGCGCGGCGAGCGAGGCTGGGGGCAACCCCTCGCCGGCCGATCCCAACGCCACGGTGGATCGCTATTTCGAAGCGGTGCGGGCCAAGGACCTCGACGCCTGGATGGCCCTCTTCGCCGAGGACGCGACCTATGCCCTGCCCAACGGCAAGACGTTCCAGGGCAAGGCAGCGATCCGCGAGTTCCAGCAGATGGTCTTCGGTTCGGGATCGCCTTTCCCAACCCCCGGCACGCGGTTCATCAGCCCGGCGGGCATCGCGGTCGAGATCGAGGCGCAACTGCCCGATGGCGGCGTGCGGCAGACGACGAACCACTACCGCTTCGACGACAGCGGAAAGATCGCGTCGCTGACGGTCTACATGCGGGGCTGAACATATCGGGCTGGGCGTCGTCCCGGGCTTGACCCGGGACCGCTGAAGGTTGGGTTATCAGGTTGCGTCGATGAGGCCAGCGGTCCCGGGTCAAGCCCGGGACGACGAGATTATCGGACGTCAGGCCGGTTCCACCTCGTCGAACAGCTTGTAGAGCGTGGTCCGCCGCCGCAGCGTGCGGCCGGCCGCCGTCGCCACGTCCGCCAGATTGTCGACGGTCAGCTCCTGGCCATGGCTGGCGCCCGCCGCGCGGCTGATGGATTCATTCATCAGCACCCCGCCCAGGTCGTTGCAGCCCGCCGCCAGGGCCGCCGCCGCGCCGTCGACGCCCAGCTTCACCCAGGAGCACTGGATCGAATCGATCCGGCCGTGCAGCGCGATCCGCGCGACCGAATGCATCATCAGCGCCTCGCGCCAGGTCGGTCCCTTGCGGCTCTGGCCCCGGCGGTACATCGGCGCTTCCATGTGGACGAGCGGCAGCGGCACGAATTCGGTGAAGCCGCCGGTTTCCGACTGGAGCCGGCGCAGCGCCAGCAGGTGCGCGGCCCAATGCTCCGGCGCTTCGAGGTGGCCGTACATGATCGTCGAGGTGGTGGGCACGCCGACCCGGTGCGCGTCGCGCACCACGCCGAGCCATTGCTCGGTGGTCAGCTTGTCGGGACAGATCCGGCGGCGGATGTCGTCGTGGAGGATCTCGGCCGCCGTGCCGGGCAGCGATCCCAGCCCTTCGTCCCTGAGCATCGCCAGGTAATCGCGGATCGTCATGCCCAGCGTCTGCGCACCCTGGGTCACCTCCAGCGGCGAGAAGGCATGGACGTGCAGGTCCGGGCAGGCGTCCTTCACCGCGCGCAGGATCGAGCGATAGGTTTCCCCGGTATAGCTCGGGTGGATGCCGCCTTGCAGGCAGACCTCGGTCGCACCCTTGGCCACCGCCTCCCGCGCGCGGTCCGCGATCTCCTCCAGGTCCAGGTTATAGGGCTTGTCGCGGAAGCCCGCCTTGCTGCTGGTCTTGGAAAAGGCGCAGAAGCTGCACGAATGGGTGCAGATGTTGGTGTAGTTGATGTTGCGGTTGATGACGAAGGTGACCTCGTCCCCCTTCACCTCGCGGCGCAGGGCATCGGCCGCCTCGACCACCGCCAGGGCACCCGCCCCGCGCGCGGTGAACAGGCTGACGATTTCCGCCTCGCTCAGCTCGCTGCCATTGGCCGCGCGGTCGAGGATGCGGTGGAGCGACGCGGCGACCGGGCCGGGCACGATCCGCCCTAGCGGCGCCTGGGGGTTGGCGGGGACGTGATCGGCAACGCCGGGGCTCCACAGGCTGTCGCGCGCCAGGCCTTCGGCATCCGCCAGCTTGAGCACGGCGGGGCGCAGGGCTGGATCGATCCAGCCAGCCTCGTCGATGGCCGCGACGAAACGCGGATAGACGGTCAGCCGCTCGACCAGGGGGCGGCCATAGGCGGCGCAGACCTCTTCCATCAGGGCGATCTCGGGCCAGGCCGCCTCTGGGTTTACGTGATCCTGGGTGACCGGGGAGATGCCGCCCCAGTCGTCGATCCCGGCGTCGAGCAGTTCGACCAGCCGCTCGGCGTTGAGGTTGGGCGGCGCCTGCACCGATACCCGGTCGTCCAGCACGATCCGCGCGGCGGCGAGCGCGCGCAGGAAATCGTCCTCGCCCGCCTCGGCGGCGGCGGCCATCTTCGTGCCCGGCTTGGGACAGAAGTTCTGGACGATGACTTCCTGCAGGTGGCCGTGACGGCGGTCGAGGTCGCGCAGGACGATCAGGGCCTCGATCCGTTCCCGTGCGGTCTCTCCGATGCCCACCAGGATGCCGCTGGTGAGGGGCATCCTCGCGCGGCCCGCCGCCTCCAGCGAGGCCAGGCGCAGCGCCGGCACCTTGTCGGGCGAGCCATGGTGCGCCTCGCCCTTTTCGCAGAGCCGATCGGACATCGTCTCCAGCATCAGGCCGGCGGACGGCGCGAAGGGCTTGAACGAGGCGAAGTCCGCCTCGTCCATCAGGCCGGCGTTGACGTGGGGCAGCAGGCCGGTCTCGTTCAGGACCAGCTCGGCGCAGTGGCGGACATAGTCGATGGTCCGGCCGAAGCCGCGCTCGGCCAGCCAGTCCCGCGCCGCGGCGTAGCGCCGCTCGGGCGCGTCGCCCAGGGTGAACAGCGCTTCCTTGCAGCCGGCGGCGAGGCCCGCGCGGGCGATCTCCAGCACTTCCTCGGGCGAGAGGTAGGGCGCGTGCAGGCGCGACGGCGTGGTCGCGAAAGTGCAGTAGTGGCAAACGTCGGCGCAGAGCCGGGTCAGCGGAATGAACACCTTGCGCGAATAGGTCGTGCGCGCCGGTCCGCGAGCATCGCGGCGGGCCCGCGCCTCGGCCAGCAGTTCGGCCAGCGGCGCGGTCGCCAGGCGCTCGATCAGGTCATTGTCGGTCATCGTCAGGTCATTCGTCCAGTCCGGCGGCGGCAAGCGCCGCGCGCGCGAGCCGCTCACGGTCGGCGGCATCGCGCATCAGGGTTTCGGTCACGGTGACCGAAAGGCCGAGGGCACGCAATCCCTCCGCCTCGTTAGCATCGCTGCGATCTATGATGAAACGGTCCACCAGAGGGCCGTAGTGTCGGGCGATGGCTGCATTGTCGCCGCCCACGCCCAGTTCCTCAAGCAATTTCGACAGCGGCCCCTTGACCGCCTTGCCACCGACCAGGGGGGAGACGGCGATGCGGGGCACGGCCAGCCCCTCCAGCGCCCACCGCACGCCCTCGACGGCCAGGATCGGATCGACGCTGAGGAAGGGATTCGACGGGCAGATGACGACGGCCGCCAGATCGGGCCGCGCCAGCGCTTCGGCCAGTTGCGGAGAAGGCGCCGCGCCCGCGCCGGCGAAGCGGATGGCCCGCACGGCGGGACGGCATTGCTCCGCCACGAAATAGCGCTGGAAGTCCATCCAGCCCTCCGCCGTCTCGACCTGGGTGCGGACCGCCGCATCGCTCATCGGCACGACCGGGTGGGCGATGCCGAGGCTTCCGGTCAGCCGCGCCGTGACCGCGCTCAGGCTTTCCCCGGCCCGCAGTCGCCAGGACCGCGCGAGGTGCATCGCCATGTCGCGGTCGCCAAGGTTGAACCAGGTCGCCTCGCCCAGGCGGCCGAGCATCTCCATCGTCCGCCAGCTCTCGTCGACCACCCCCCAGCCGCGCTGGGTGTCGTTGAGCCCGGCCAGGGCATAGACCACCGAATCGATGTCCGGGCAGATGGTGAGGCCCAGGTGCTCGAAGTCGTCGCCGGTGTTGACCGCGATGGTCAGGCGTTCGGGCGGGAGCACGGCGGCGAGCCCGGCGGCGAGCTTGGCCCCGCCGACGCCCCCCGACAGCGCGAGGATGTGGCCGCTCATCGGAACATGTCCTCCGCCAGCGGCCGGAGCTGGGCGGCGGCGCCGGGCCCGTCCTCGGCCGTCACCCACCGCTCCGCCCCGCGCACCAGGGCGGCAGGAGTGCCTTCCGCCCCTTCGCCCATCGCCAGCACGGCCGTGGCCGCGATGCTGTCGGCAACCGCGATGACGGTCGCCTGCAAGGTGCGCCCGAACAGGTCCTGCTCTCCGCGCCGGTCCTGGATCGCGCCGATGCCCGCGCAGCCGATGGCCGTGCCGACCGTCCCCATCCGCCACGCCCGCCCCAGGCTGTCGGCGACGATCACCCCGACCCTGATGCCGAGCCCGGCGCGGATCGACCGGGCGCTGGCATCGGGATCGCGCGGCCAGAGGAGGACGGTATCCTCGTCCCCGCCCGCGACGTTCGAAGCGTCGATGCCGGCATTGGCCAGCACGTGGCCAGTGCGATGGCGCACGATGATCGCGGCCTTGGTCGCGCGCATGACGGCCTCGCTCTCGTCCAGGATCAGCTGGACCAGCGGCGCGGGGCGGCCGGTCTCCTCGGCCAGGCGATTCGCTTCGGCGCCCGGCGTCACCTCGGCCAGCCGGACCATGCGTCCTTCCGCCTTGGAGACGATCTTCTGCGCCAGCACGACGACATCCCCGTCGCGCAGGACTTCGCCCGAGCGATCAAGCGCGTCCGCGATCTCGCGCGCCGGCGACATTCCGGCAGCGAACATCGGCAATCCGCCGATCGCCCTGACGCTGAAACCCATTGGCGCCGTCATTCCGCTCGTCCAAACCCTTCCAGCGCAAGATTATTGCTTGCGAGGTTCGCCGCTATCGGCAATCGCCGGGCCGAAGCAAGTTCGGATTATCGGGAGTTAGGAAAGAATGGCCTCCATCGCAGTCATCGGCGGCACCGGACACCTCGGCAAGGCGATCGCCCGCCGGCTCGTCAAGGCCGGGCATCGGGTAACGATCGGCTCGCGCACCGCCGACAAGGCCCAGGCCACCGCGCAGGAGATCGGCGCGGCCGGCGGGGGCGAGAACGCCGCAGTCGCCTCGGGCCAGGACGTCGTGATCGTGACCGTGCCCTATGCCTCGCAGGCCGACACGCTGAAGCAGATCGCGCCCCAGGTCGGCAGCGCCATCGTGGTCGACACGACCGTCCCGCTCGTCCCGCCCAAGGTCATGCGCGTGCAGCTTCCCGCCGCCGGCTCCGCCGCGCTGGAGGCCAAGGCGATCCTGGGCGACGACGTGCGCTTCGTCACCTCGTTCCACAGCGTCGCGGCGCATATCCTCGACACCGAGGCGAAGGTCGACTGCGACGTGCTGGTCTTCAGCGACGATGTCGAGGCGCGCAACGTGGTCATCGGCCTGGTCGGGGACATGGACATGCGCGGGCTGTCCGGCGGGGCGCTCGCCAATTCGGCGGCGGCCGAGGCGCTGACCTCGATCCTGATCTACATGAACAAGACCTATGGCGCGGACGGCGCCGGGGTGCGCTTCACCGGGCTGACCAAGGCCCCGGCCTACTGATGCCGTCTCGCGCATGACCTCCTGGGTCGTCATCCCGGTCAAGGCGCCCGACGAGGGCAAGCTGCGGCTTGCCGGGGTGCTGGACGCCGCGGCGCGCACCAGGCTGGTCAAGGCGATGCTCGAACGCGTGGTCGCCGCCGCGCAAGGGGCGCGGACGACGCACAAGGTCTGCCTGATCGGCGCTTCCCGCCATGGCCTAGACGAGGCGCTGCCGCTGCTGCCGGACCCCGGCGAGGGGCTGAACGCGGCGGTCGCGGCGGGCTTCGACACCGCCGAGCGCGCCGGGGCGAGCCGTGTCCTCATCCTCTTCGCCGATCTGCCGCAGCTCGGCGCGCTGGACGTGGAGCTGCTGCTGGCCGCGCCGGAAGAGACCATCGCCATCGCGCCCGACCGCCACGGAACGGGCACCAATGCGCTATGCCTGCCCCTGCCTGCCGCGCGGAGCTTCCGCTTCGCCTTCGGGCCGGACAGCTTCGCCCGGCACAAGGGCGAGGCGGAGCGGCTGGGCCTCGGGATCGAGGAGATCCACAGCCCCGGCCTGGCGCACGACATCGACGAGCCGGACGACCTTCAGGATACCGCCGGCCTATTGGGAGACTGAGCATGGACACCGGCACTCTCGACCTCACCGGCCAGGCGGCCGTGGTGACCGGCGGCGGCGGCGGGATCGGCCGCGCGGCGGCGATCTGCCTGGCCGCGCGCGGGGCCGACGTGGCCGTGATCGACGTGATCCCGGATCGCTGCGCCGAGACCGTCGCGCGGATCGAGGAACTGGGCCGCCAGGGCTTCGGCCTCCCGGCCAACGCGATGGACGCCGATCAGGTCACCGCCGCCGTCGAGGCCGCCGCGGAACGGTTCGGCCGGCTGGACATCCTGGTCAACAACGCGGGCGGCGTCACCCGCCGTGCCTTCACCGACCTGGTCGAGAAGAACTGGCGGCGGCACATCGACCTCAACCTGATCAGCAACCTGGCCGCGACCTCCGCCGCCGTGCCGGTGATGATCGCGGGCGGACGCGGCGGCGCGATCGTCAACGTCACCTCGATCGAAGGGTCGCGCGCCGCGCCGGGCTATGCGGTCTATGCCGCCTGCAAGGCCGGGATCAACAACCTGACCCGCACCCTGGCGGTCGAGCTTTCCGACCACGGCATCCGCGTCAATGCGATCGCGCCCGACTATACCGTGACGCCGGGGACGAGCGGCAACTTCACCGGCCCGGTCTCCGAAACCCGAGAGATGCCGGAGGCGCAGCGCGAGATCATGCGGCGGCGCATCCCGCTCGGCCGGGGCGGGATCGACGCGGAATGCGGCCAACTCGTCACCTTCCTGGCCTCCCCGATGGCGAGCTACATCACCGGGACGATCATCCCCGTCGACGGCGGGACCTGGGGATCGGGCGGCTGGATACGCGACAAGGCCGGCCAATGGGTGCTGCCGCCCGACGCCTGAGCATGGTTCGGCCGATCCGATGCGCAGCCGCGATCTTTTGCTAGCCGTGGCCATTCCTGTTGCGCCGATCGGTCCGATGCTGTTCGTTGCGCGCGGCCGCTCCCCCCTCATGGCGCCCCCAGCCGCGGCCGGCTGACGCCCGAAGCAAGGACACCGCAATGGATCGGCTCGCGATCGAGTTCATCAGCGTGCTCGGCCTGCCGCCGATCGAGTTCATCGAAGTCGCGGCCGAACTCGAGGTCCGCAAGATCGGCTTCGCCTGCGGCCAGATCGTCGCCCTGCCCGAGCTTTATCCGCCCTGGACCCTGCGCGGAAATCCGGTGCTGACGCGCGACGTCAAGCAGGCCCTGAACGATCACGGCGTTTCGCTCTCCCTGGGCGAAGGCTTCCTGATCCGCGCCGGCTCCGACATTGCCGACCAGGCCGGCGACATGGACATCCTGGCCGAGCTTGGCGCCCCGCGGATCAACGTCGTGACGATCGACAGCGATCCGCTGCGCAATGCGGACCAGTTCGCGAAGTTCGCCGACCTGGCCGCGGAACGCGGGCTCGACGCGACGATCGAATACATGCCGGCGATGCCGATCGGCACGCTGGAGGCCGCGATCGGGCTCGTCTCGGGCTCGGGCCGGCCCAATGCCAAGGTCCTGATCGACGCGATGCATCTGTACCGCAGCGGCGGCACGGCGGCCGAGGTGGCCGCGCTCGATCCCGCGCGCATCGGCTATGCTCAGATGTGCGACGTGCCGCTGGTGTCGACGCACGAGGATTACAGCATCGAGGCCCGTTTCGACCGCCGGGTCGCAGGCGATGGCGAACTGCCGCTCAAGGAGTTCGTCGACGCCCTGCCCAAGGACTGTGTGATCGGCCTGGAAGTTCCCATGCGCGACAAGGCGCTGGCCGGGATCGGCCCGGTCGAGCGGCTGCGCCCGGCGATCAAGGCAGCGCGGACGCTGCTGGGCGAATGAACAAGGAGGACATGATGAGCATCGACGCCAATTCCCTGCAGACGCTGATCGACAAGGAGGCGATCCGCGATCTGGTGCTCGCCTATTCGCGGGCGGTCGACCGGAAGGACATCGCCCTGCTGCGCGATCTCTACACCGCCGACGCGACCGACAGCCACGGCGACAGCTTCGACGGCGGCGCGAAGGAATACTGCGATTTCATAGAGATGTCCGTGCCCCACATGCCCTATAGCGGGCATCACGTCTGCAATCACATGATCAGCGTGGACGGCGACGAGGGCAATGGGGAGGTCTATGCCCTGGCCTATCACATCATCCCCGACCGCGAGCGGAACGGCGCGCTGATCGAGGATTTCATGTGCGTGCGGTACATCGACAACTATCGCCGCGAAGCCGATGGAAAATGGCGGTTTTCCAAGCGCGTGGTGACCTACGACGTGCAAATTCGCCGCCCGTTCGACGGCAAGTTCCGCAACATGCTGGAAGGCGTCGATCCAAGCTACGAGGTCTGCACCCAACGCCCGTTCCAGCGCGGGCCGCGCCCCTAAGGCATGCGCTACCGCCCGGTCCATTCGGGCGGACGCTTCGCGGCAAAGGCGTCGAGGCCTTCCTTGAGGTCCTCGCTGTCCCACCAGGCCGCGAACTCGGGATAGCCGGACTGGTCGCGCAGGGCCGCCTCCAGGCCGGGGCCGTCGAGCCCGCGCAGCGTCGTCGCCTTGGAGGCGCGGATCGCGACCGGGGACGCGCGCAGGATGTCGTCGCACCAGCGCCGCACCGCGGCGTCCAGCTCGACGCCAGGGACGACCTCGTTCACCAGGCCCAGCCCCAGCGCGGCCTGCGCGCCGATCGGGCGCGAGCCCAGGATCAGCCCCATCGCCTGCTTGAGGGGGAGCTGCCGGGCCAGCCGGTGCAGCCCGCCGCCCAGCGCGACCGCGCCGATCAGCGGCTCCGGCAGGCCGAAGGTCGCATGTTCGGCCGCGACGATCAGGTCGCAGGCCAGGGCGATCTCGAACCCGCCGCCGAGTGCCAGGCCGTTTACCGCGGCGATGAACGGCTTGGGACAGTCGAAGCGCTGGGCAAGGCCGGCATAGCCGTGCCGCGGATAGGCGTCCGCCGGGGGCAGGCCGCCCTGCCCCGCCGCCGCCTTGACGTCGGACCCGGCGCAGAATGCCTTGTCCCCGGCGCCGGTAACGACGCAAATCTGCTGCGTATCATCGGCGGCGAACATGTCGAACGCTTCCTGCAAGGCATGGTGCATCGGCAGAGTGATCGCGTTGAGCGCCTGCGGGCGGTCGAGCGTGACCGTGGTGACCGGCCCATCGCGCGAAACGGTGACGAGGTCCATTCCACCCGCTCTCAGTTGGCCGGCGCGGGCGCGAACAGCCCCGCATGTTCTTGACGAAGCAGGGCTTTCTGCACCTTGCCCATGGCATTGCGCGGCAGGGAATCGACCACGATCACCCGCCGCGGCTGCTTGAAGCGGGCGAGACCAGTGAGCGACGCCAGGACCGCCTCCGGCGACACCTCCGCACCTTCGCGCCGCGCCACGACCGCCACCACGCCCTCTCCCAGGTCGGGATGCGGCACGCCGATCACGGCCGACTCCTCGACGCCGGGCAAGGCGTCGATCGCCTCCTCGATTTCCTTGGGATAGATGTTGAGACCGCCGGCGATGATGAGGTCCTTGGCGCGGCCGACCAGGGTGACCCGCCCGTCCGCCTCCTGGGTGGCGACGTCGCCCGTGATGAAGAAGCCGTCGGGGCGAATTTCCTCGGTGGTCTTTTCGGGATTGCGCCAATAGCCCTTGAAGACGTTGGGCCCGCGCACTTCCAGCACGCCGGGCTCGCCGGTTTCGGCCAGCGCCCCGCCCTCGCCGCGCACGCGCACCTCGACGCCCGGCAGGGGATAGCCGACGGTCCCCGCCACCCGCGCGCCGTCATAGGGGTTGGAGGTGATCATCCCGGTCTCGGTCATGCCGTAGCGCTCCAGGATGCGGTGCCCGGTCTTCGCGGCGAAGCGCTCGTGCGCCTCGGCCAGCAAGGGGGCCGAGCCCGAGACGAACAGCCGCATCCCCGCGCAGGCCTGGGGCGAAAGCTCCGGCGCGGCGGTCAGGCGGGTGTAGTGGGTCGGCACGCCCATCAGCACGGTCGCCCGCGCGAAGTCCGCGATCACCGCGGCGGGATCGAAGCCGCGATGGAAGATCACGCTCGCCCCCGCGACGAGGGCGCCGTGGATCGCCACGAACAGGCCGTGGACGTGATAGATCGGCAGCACGTGGATCAGCACGTCGTCGACCGACCAGCGCCACAGGTCCTTCAGGGTCAGCGCGTTGCTGAGCAGGTTGCCGTGGCTCAGCATGGCGCCCTTGGAGCGCCCGGTCGTGCCCGAGGTGTAGAGGATCGCGGCGATGTCGTCGGCCTCGCGCCCGGCCACCGGGGCGATTTCCTCGCCCAGGCCCTCGAGCAGGCTCCCGCCGCCGTCCTCGCCCAGCGTCACGACCCGCGCCGCGCCGGCCAGGCCCGCCACCTCGCCCGCGTCGCTCGGGCGGCAGACGACGATGGTCGGCTCCGCATCGCCCAGGAAATAGGCCAGCTCCGCCGCCGTATAGGCCGTGTTGAGCGGCACGAAGATCAGCCCCGCCCGCACCGCGCCGAGATAGAGCAGCACGGCTTGCGGAGACTTGTCGACCTGCACCACGATGCGATCGCCCGCCTTCCCGCCCAGCGCGATCAGCCGCGCGGCGTAGCGCCCGGTCTCGCGGTCGAGATCGGCCCAGGACAGGACGGTCCGGGCCCCCTCGATCAGGAAGGGCTTGTCCCCGGCCGCCGCCGCGACGCTCAGGAAATGGGCGAAGATGTTGCCGTTGCTCATGGCCTACGACTGCGCGGGATGGCCGCGCGACGCAAGCCTCATCTCCCGCTCGGTCTTAGGCCGAGGCCCTGCCCTGCTGCTTCTCGATAGCCTTCACCACCGATGCGAACAGAACGAGGGGGTCGAGGTTCATCGCCCGGGCAAGATCGTAGAACTCGACGATATCGACCCGCCGCTGATAGCGTTCGATGTTGCTGATATAGCTTTGATCCTTGCCGACGCATTGGGCGAGATCGGCCTGCAACATGCCGGCGTCCTGCCGCGCGCTCACCAACACTTCCACCACGGCGCGATGGGCGTCAGTGAACAGCGATTTGGTCATCGGTTGCCTCGCCAGTCCCACGGCCGGCTTGACTACAGGCGATTACCGCATATGCATTTTTCGCATATTTCGGGCAGCACGGGGCCGCTCGAAGGGGGCGCGGACACTTGTGAGCAAGGAAGAAGTCATGATCCTGCTGGGGTTCGGGATCATTCTGCTGTTGGCCGTGCTGGCCACCCTGTTTCATGGCCGCACGTTCACGGTCTTCGGATTGTCCTAGGGGCCTCATATCCACCGCCGGCATTCACCTCCACTTGCCACACGGCCCCGGCGGCGCTCAAATCCGCCGAGGAGAGAGACATGCCCACACCGATCCGCATCGGCATCCTGAACGACATGGCGGAGCGCGGCCCCGCGCCCGGCGACATCGAGCAATGGCTGCGGCCGGAGGTCGATGCCCTAATCACCGCCGGGCGGATCGACCGCCCGGTCGAGTTCGTGAAGGCCTATGGCCTCGGCCTGCCATCGGGCGCGGCGGCGGCGGTGGAGCGGGCCTATGCCGAGCTGGCGGCGGCGGAGGTGCTGATGATCGTCGGCCCGGCCATCGGCGACAACGCCCTGGTCGCGACGCCGCTCGCCGAGCGCTTTCGCCTGCCGACGCTCAACTGGGCCGGGGCCGAGCGGGCGCGCGGCGAATGGATGTTCCACCTCCAGGTCGGCAGCCACGAGGACGAATCGCTGGTGATCGCGCGGCACCTCCACGGCGTGGGCTGCCGGCGCGTGGCCGTGGCCCACGACCGCTCCCCGATCGGCCGGCGGCACTTCGCCTTCCTCCAGGACGAGGCGGAGATCCTCGGGCTGGAGATCGCCGGGGTGCAGACGCTCTCCCCATTGCAGGAGGATGCCGGCGAGGAAGTGCGCCGCCTGGTCGCGCAAGCCCCCGACGGCTTCGTCTATCTGGGCCTCGGCCTCTCCGCCCCCGCCGCCGCCCGCGCGCTCACCGCGACCGGCTGGGACGGCCCGCGGATCATGAACACGGCCGGCATCCGCGGCTATCACGGCGATTTCGCGCGGGCCGCGGAGGGCTGGGCCTATATCGACATGTTCTCCGACACGAACCGCACCCTCGCCGCCGAGCGCGAACGGCGCGGCCTGCCCTTCGCGCAGAGCCTGGCCCTGGCGAAAGGCCACGACCTCGGCCGCCTCGTCGCGGAAGGCATCGCCCGCGCGCCGGAATTGACCCGCGAGGGAATGAAGCACGGGCTGGAACTGGTGAAATGGCTCCCCGCCGTCGAGGGGCACGAGGGCACCCTGCTGGGCTTCGGCGTACAGGACCGGGGCGCGCTGCACGGGCGCTATCTGGTGGTGCGGCAATGGCGAGAGGGAGAGACGGTGGAGTTGGGGTGAATACGCCTACCCCCGCTCAGCCTGAGCTTGTCGAAGGCCACGCGCGAACCTTTGCTCCAAGCTCACGGGAACTTAGAGGCGAGGGAATCGCGTGGCCTTCGACAAGCTCAGGCTGAGCGGGGTTGGGGATAATTGATGGGTGTCACCGCCCTGCTCTCGTCACCCCGGGTGACGATATGAGAGAAATGTCCACCCCCTTTTTACTCTCGGAGATGGACAGGCAGACTCAAGCCGCCTCTGCGACATGCGGCGCCACGCCTTCGGTCCCGACGATCACCCGTTGCAGCACCCGCCGGCCACAGGTTCGCAGGGAGCCGCGCATGTGCTGGAGGGCGATGTTGTCCCAGATCACGATGTCGCCGGTGCGCCAGCGGTGTTCGTGGATGTGTTCCGGGGCATAGAGATGGTCGTAGACCGCGTTGAGCAGGTCGCGGCTTTCCTCCCAGTCCATGCCGAGCACCCGCGCGGCCTGGAGTTCGCTGACCCACAGGCAATCACGCCCGTTGTGCGGGTTGCGATAGACCGCGGGCATCTCCCCGCGCTTCAGGGCGACGGGATCGCGCCGCTCGCAGGTGCGGCCGCCGAGGGCGTCGAAGCCGGGCGAGATCATCTCCACCGTGCGGCCCGCCAGCTTGTCGCGCAGCGGTGCCGGCAGGGTCGCCCAGCCTTGCTCGGCGCTGACGAAGCGGGTCGAGGAGGCGTCCGCCACCACGTCCAGCGCGTGGAGAGAGAGCGCATCGAACGGCGCGCGGGTATAGGCGGCGTCGGCATGCCAGGACAGTTCGGTGGCCGAAGCCTCACCGCCCTGGTTGTCCATGATTCCGGTCTCCCCGGCGCGCAGCAGGATCGGACCGAACAGGCCGCACAGCTCGCGCTGGCGGTCCATCGACAGGCTCTGGCCGCGCGCCACGACCAAGCCGTGGTTCCACAGGAGGGCGAGGAGTTGCGCGTTCTCCGCCTCGCTCAGCGGCGCGGAAAGGTCGTGCAGCACCTCGACGCCGAAGGGCGCGAGGGGGCGGGTTTCGAGCGGTCCGTTCATGCGCTTCTCTCCAGGCCCCGCTTGGGGCGGGGTCAATCGTATCACACCGCCAGCGTATAGCCCCCATTGAGCGGATAGGTCTGCCCGGTGATCCATCCGG
>CAZFPW010000010.1:3606-5690 GCA_964520765.1 uncultured Novosphingobium sp. | reverse complement strand
ACCGCCAGCGTATAGCCCCCATTGAGCGGATAGGTCTGCCCGGTGATCCATCCGGCCATGTCGGAGCAGAGGAACAGCGTCAGGGCCGCGACCTCGTCCGGCTTGCCGTAGCGGCGGATCACGTAGCGCGAGAGCTGGGTCTTGATCTGGTCGAGCTGGTAGAACTTCTCGCGCTCCTCCTCGCTCATCGGGAATTCCAGCGAGGACAGGGCGATGGCGTTGCTGGTGATGCCGTAGCGGCCGGCCTCCTTGGCGATCGAGCGGACGAAGCCCGCCGCCCCCGCCTTGGCCGCCGAATAGACCGCCTGGCGCGGCTCGCCCGCGCGGCCGGCGTCAGAGGTGATCGTGACGATCCGCCCGCGCGTCTGCGCGACCATGCCGGGCAGCAGGGCGTGGCAGCAGTTGAACACGCCGTAGAGGTTGGTGCCGAGGTACTTGCCCCATTCGGCCGGGTCCTCGTCCCAGAACACGTCGCGCGGACGGAGCTGGGCGTTCGGCCCGGCCATGCCGGCGTTGTTGACCAGGATCGTGACCGGGCCAAGCTCGGCCGTCGCCTTGGCGGCCATGGCGCGGACCGATTCCAGGTCGCTGACGTCAGCCTGCACGGCGGCCGCCTTCACGCCCAGGGCGCGGATTTCCTCGGCCACGGCCTCGGCCCGCTCCAGCACGAAGTCGTTGACCGCGACGCCGCCCGCACCGTGCCGGGCCAGCATCAGCGCGATGCCCCGGCCCGCACCCTGCCCGGCGCCCGTCACCAGGGCGACTTGCCCGCCCAGATCCAGAATGTCCTCTCCGATCATCTGCCTTGTCATCCTTCCTGTGTGTTCGCGTTGACCCCATCGACGACGAAATCGATCGTCGCCTGGCGAATGGCTTCCTCGCTGGCGAGGCCGGGGGGAAACATCCAGTCCTTGAACAATGCGCAGCCGAGCACGGCCGCGAACGAGACGCGCACCATCAGCTCGGGCGGCACGCGCGGCGCGGGGCCGGTCCGCTGGCGCATCGCCGCGGCGCCGATGTCGAAATATTCGCGCAGGTCGTCGCCGATGGCGGGCTCGCCCCCGATGGCCTTTTCGTAGGAGCGCGCGACGACCATGGTCATCAGCGCCTTGGAATGCCGCTCCATGAAGTCCTGCAAGGCCGTGATATAGGCCGGCGACCCTTCGCGGAAGCTTTCGGTCGAATTGCCGGCGTTGAGCATCTCCGCGTTGAATTCCGCGAAGCTGCGGTTCAGCGGCTCGAACACGGCCACCTCGAACAGTTCCGCCTTGGAGGCGAAATAGCGGAAGATCTGCGCCTCGGTCACGTCGGCGCGGCGGGCGATCTCGGCCGTGGTCGCGCCGCGATAGCCGGAGCGTTCGAACTCCTCGCCCGCGGCCTCGATCACGCGGTCGCGAATCTCCTCGGGCGAGCGGCGCTTGCGGCGGACAGGTTCGGTCACGGACATCTTTCCCTCTTGCCGGGCAATAGATAGCGTATACTATCTAACTGCGCGAGTCGAAAAATCGCCTTGAGAGGACCTATCCGTCAATGAGCCAGCGACCCGAACCGCTGTTCGATCATCTTGCCGACCTGCAACTGGCGGTCGATGAAATCGCGAACACCTGGCGGCCGGACGACCCGGAGTACCGGGCCGACGTCTATCGCCAGATCGTGATGCAGTTCTCCTACGGCTACTTCGCCTTCTTCCATGCCAGCGCCGAGCATCCCGACTGGGCCCCGCTGTGGAACCCGGTCTATACGCTCCAGCCCAATCCCGACGACATCTACCTCTACGCGCCGATCGACCCGGCCTATCGCTATCGCCTGTCGGGCAGCCGGGGCACGGTCAAGATGATCGCGATCAACACCCAGGCCGCGCTGGCCGGGATGCCGGGCGAGATCGACATGACCGGCGAGAAATACGCCGACCTCGACGACCGCTCGCTGACCGTGGATGCGCAGGGAAACATCGACGTGCTGCTGAGCGCGAAGCGGCCGGAGGGCCATTCCGGCGACTGGCTCCAGATCAAGCCCGGCGCCTCGGCCCTGATGGTCCGGATGCGCAGCTACGACTGGGCGAACGAGGTCGATCCCAACCTGAC
>CAZFPW010000010.1:1585-3506 GCA_964520765.1 uncultured Novosphingobium sp. | reverse complement strand
GAGCTGCCGGCGGTGCGGCCCTACTGGAACTTCCAGCTCAACGATCCCTATTTCAACGCGGTCGAATACGTCTATCGCCTGTCCAGCACCAACGGCCATTTCGCGCGGCTGGGCAGCGACGGGAAATTCCGCGCGGTGATCTCGCTGCAGGACCCCGGCGTACCCAACTGGCTCGACCCGGCGGGCTTTAAGCAGGGCACGATCTACGGCCGCTGGTACGATTGCGACAGCTGCCCCACCCCGACGCTGAAGCGGGTCAAGTTCGCGCAGGTGCGCGATCACCTGCCCGCCGACACGCCCACCGTCACCCCAGAGGAACGCGCCGAGGAACTGCGCGCCCGCGTCCGCGCTGCGCAGCGCCGGCGGCGCTGGTAGAGGAACCGAGATGACTTCACCCTACGATCTGTCCGGCCGCGTCGCCGTGGTCACCGGCGGCGGCAGCGGCATCGGCAAGGCGACCGCCCTGGCCCTGGCCAAAGCCGGCGCGGACCTGGTGATCGCCGGCCGCAAGCAGGAACGGCTCGACGCCGCCGCGGCCGAGATCACCGCCCAGACCGGCCGCCGCTGCATCGGCGTCTCGACCGACGTGCGCAGCGCGGACGAGGCCAGGGCGCTGATCGAGGCGGCTATCGCGGAATACGGGCGCCTCGACATCCTCATCAACAATGCCGGCCGGGGCACCCAGGCCCCCCTTCGCATCATGACGGCCGAGCAGTGGGACAACGACGTCGCCCTGAACCTCAACGCCGCGTTCTATTGCTCGCAGGCGGCCTATCCGCACCTCAAGGCCCACGGCAACGGCGCGATCGTCAACATCTCCTCGCTCGCGGGGGTGAACGGGACGATGGGCGTCGGCGCCTATTCGGCGGCCAAGGCGGGCCTCCAGCAGTTCACCCGCGTCGCCGCGGCGGAGTTCGGCCCCAAGGGCGTGCGCGTCAATTGCGTCGCGCCCGGCATGATCGCCACCGAGCTTGCCAGGAAGGGCTGGGCCAAGACCGGCTTCGACGCCATGGGCGCCTGCGCCGCCTTCCCCCTGCGCCGCCCCGGCGAGCCCGAGGAAGTCGCCCGCGCCGTGGTCTTCATGGCGAGCGACGCGGCCTCCTACATCACCGGCGAAACCTTGACCGTGGGCGGCGGCCCGCAGCTCAAGGGCATGATAGACACGGAAGAATAAGATGGAACTCAGCTACGATCCGCCCGCACAATTCCGCACCGCGCTCGACCAGATCCACGCCATCGTGGCGGGAGAGGTCGGCTCCGACGATTTCGGCCCGGACGACTACCTGCCGGGCCTGACGGTCCTGCTCCAGTCGATGGACTACGATCCCCGCTTCACCGAGCTGGGCCGCCGCATCGCCTGGGGCGAGGTCGTCGGCGTCCTGCGCGGCCGCGCCCAGGCGGTGAAGTCGATGAAGGAAAACCCGGGCTTCGACGCGCAGGCGATCGTCAGCCCGGTCGTCATCACCGGCGTGCCGCGCACCGGCACCACCGCCCTGCACCGGCTGATGGCGGTCGATCCGCGCTTCCAGGGCCTCCAGACCTGGCTGCTCGACAGCCCGATGCCCCGTCCCCCGGTCGAGACGTGGAGCAGCTATCCGCAATTCCAGAAGAGCGTCGCCGTGCTGGAGGCGCGCTATGCCGCCGCCCCGCAGAAGCGCGCGGCGCATCAGGTGATCGCGGAGGAAGTGCACGAATGCTGCATGCTGCTGCGGCAGTCGTTCGTCTCCAACATCCTGAGCTGCATGCATTCGTCCGCCACCTACGACGCCTGGTGGCAGGACCAGAGCGAGGCGAACGCCTATCGCCATTATCGCAACTGCGTGCAGCTTATCGGCAGCACCGAGCCGGAGAAGCGCTGGCTGCTGAAGAACCCCGGCCATATCGAGACGCTCGACCTGCTGTTCGCGGTCTTCCCCGACGC
>CAZFPW010000010.1:0-1485 GCA_964520765.1 uncultured Novosphingobium sp. | reverse complement strand
AGCTTCATCGGCTGGGACATCCCCGACGCGACCCGCGCCGGCTTCGCCGAACGGATCAAGGAAAAGCCCGAGCTTCAGTTCGGCGCGCACCGCTATTCGATCGCGGATTTCGGCATGACCGAGGAAGAGGCCCGCGAGCCGTTCGGGGACTATGTCCAACGGTTCGAGCTGATGGAGAAGCGCAAATGAAGGCCGCCTGGTATCCCGGCGAAGGCAAGCCGGTCACGATCGAGGACATGCCCGATCCCGAGCCCGGCGCGAACGATGTCGTCATCAAGGTCCACCGCTGCGGCATCTGCGGCACCGACCTGTCGATGACCAAGGGCGAGATGTGGGATTACGGCCCCGGCCAGTTCGGCCACGAATATGCCGGAGAGATCGTCGCGCTGGGCAAGGACGTGTCCGGCTACAAGC
The DNA here is from genome assembly GCA_964520765.1 of uncultured Novosphingobium sp. Taxonomy (GTDB): domain Bacteria; phylum Pseudomonadota; class Alphaproteobacteria; order Sphingomonadales; family Sphingomonadaceae; genus Novosphingobium. The sequence goes on along the minus strand of CAZFPW010000010.1, from coordinate 1,071 downwards.
TGGGCGACAAGATCGCCGTCCTGCCCTCCGGCGCTTGCGGAAACTGCGAGGGCTGCAAGGGCGGCAACCACGTCCTGTGCCGCAATGTCGGCGGGGTGACGCGCGGCTTTGCCGAATTCGCGCAGGTTCCGGCCGATGTCGCGATCAAGCTGCCCGATACCCTGTCGCTGGCCGACGGCGCCCTGGTCGAGCCGCTGGCGATCAGCCTCTACGGCGTGCGCCAGTCGCGCATCCAGCCCGGCGACAAGGTGCTGGTGCTGGGCGGCGGGGCGGTCGCGCTCTATGCGATCTACTGGGCGCGGCGGCTGGGCGCGGGCAGGATCGTCGCCGCCTCGCGCTCGGCCCGGCGCAAGGACCTGTGCCTGCAGATGGGCGCGGACGAATTCGTCCAGTTCGGCGACAACGAGATCGGCGAGGTGATCGAGGCGCTCGGCGGCTCCCCCGACATCGTCTACGAATGCGTCGGCGTGGAAGGCATGCTGACCAAGGCGATCATGCACGCCAAGCTCTATGGCACGGTGGTCAGCCTGGGCTTCTGCACCCATCCCGACCCGATCATGCCGTCGATGGGCTCCTACAAGTGCGTGACCCTGCAATTCCTGGTCGGCTACACGATGAAGGACTTCCTTTATATCGCGGATCACCTGGACCAGGGCCATGCCGACCCCAAGGCGATCATCACCAGGGAAATCCCGCTGCTGGAGCTTCCCGCGATGATGGAAACCCTGCGCGGCCCCAACAACGAAACGAAGGTGCATGTAGGATGAGCGAAGCTGAACAACGGGGCCTCGCGCTCTTCGAGGAAATCTACGGCAAGGACTTTGCCGAGGGCGCACGGGCCTATTACGAGAAGGGCGAAGGCTTCGGCACGGAGCAGGCGCGCTGGACGATGGAATGGGCCTTCGGCGCGGTCTGGGCGCGCGAGGGGCTGTCGCGCAAGGAACGGTCCTGCGCCGTGCTCGGCATGTTGATCGGTCTGCGCGCCTCGGAGGAAATCCGCTATCACACCAAGATGGGCATGAAGAACGGCCTCTCCCGCAAGGAGCTGGAGGAAATCTTCTATACCGCGAT
>CAZFPW010000009.1:24786-28238 GCA_964520765.1 uncultured Novosphingobium sp. | reverse complement strand
CAGACCCTTCACCGGACGGCACATCGCGGCGATCCTCGTCGCCTTCTTCGCGGTCGTCATCGTGGTCAACCTCACCATGGCGCGCCTCGCCACCTCCACCTTCGGCGGCGTGGTGGTGGACAACAGCTATGTCGCCAGCCAGCACTTCAACCGCTGGCTGGACGAAGCCGACCGGGTTCAGGCGATGGGCTGGGCCGCCACGGTGAGCCGCCTGGCCGACGGGCGCGTCCAGGTCGACCTGGCCGGAACGGGCGCGGCGGCAGCGCGGCTCGGCGCGACCGGCCGCCATCCGCTCGGCCGCATGGCCGACCGCGACCTCGCCTTCGCGCCGCTCGGCAAGGGGCGCTTCGTTTCGAGCGAGCCGCTGCCCGCCGGCCGCTGGACCCTGCGCCTCCAGGCCGAGGCCGGCGGCCAGGCCTGGCGCGCCGAGCAGGAGCTGTTCTGATGGCCACCGCCCCCGCCCCGCTGCCTCGGGTCGTCGAGACCGTCCTGATCGTGCCCGGAATGCATTGCGCCGGCTGCATGGCCAAGGTCGAGCGCGGACTGGGCCAGGTGCCCGGCGTCGCCTCGGCGCGGGTCAACCTCACCGCGCGGCAGGTGCGCATCGCCCACGATCCCGGCCTGACCACCCCGGACCTGACCGAGGCGCTGGAGGCGATCGGCTTTCCCAGCCAGCCGCGCGTCGAAGAGCTGGCCCCGCCGCCCTCGGCGGTGAAGCCGCTGCTGCCGGCCCTGGCCGTGGCCGGCTTCGCGGCGATGAACGTCATGCTGCTGTCGGTCGCCATCTGGTCCGGCGCGGACGGGGCGACGCGCGAGCTGTTCCACTGGATCTCGGCGCTGATCGCGGTGCCGGCCGTGGCCTATTCCGGCTATCCCTTCTTCGCCTCGGCCTGGGGCGCCCTGCGCCGGGGCCGGACGAACATGGACGTGCCGATCTCCATCGGGGTCAGCCTGGCGACGGGCCTCAGCCTCTACGAGACGGTCGTGGGCGGCCATGTCGCCTGGTTCGACGGCACGCTGATGCTGCTACTGTTCCTGCTCGCCGGGCGGACGCTCGACGCGGCGATGCGCGACCGCGCCCGCGCCGGGGTCGATGCCCTGCTGCGCCAGGCGGCCGCCGGCGCGATGGTGGTCGGCAAGGACGGCGACGTCACCTGGCTGGCGGCGGGCGAGCTGGTGCCCGGCATGGTCATGCGCGTCGCGGCAGGCGAGCGGCTCGCCGCCGACGGGACCATCGTGCGCGGGGCGAGCCGCTTCGACCAGTCGCTGCTGACCGGGGAGAGCGTTCCGGTGCCCCTCGCGGCGGGCGGGGCGGTCCATGCCGGCACGCTCAACCTGGAGGCGCCGGTCGACGTGGAGGTCGCCGCCGCCGGACGCGACACCTCGCTGGCCGAGATCGCCCGGCTGATGGACGCGGCGGGGCAGGCGCGCTCGACCTATGTGCGGATCGCGGACCGCGCCTCGCGCTGGTACGCCCCGGCAGTCCACACCCTGGCCCTCGCCAGCTTCATCGGCTGGATGCTGGTGGGCGCGGGCCTGCACCAGTCGCTGGTCGTGGCCATCGCCGTGCTCATCATCACCTGCCCCTGCGCGCTTGGTCTGGCCGTGCCGGTCGCCCAGGTCGTCGCCAGCGGGGCGATGATGCGGGCCGGGATCATGGTGAAGGACGGCAGCGCGATAGAGCGCCTCGCCAAGGTCGACCGCGCCCTGCTCGACAAGACCGGGACGCTGACCCTCGGTCGCCCGGTGCCCGATCCCGCCGCGATCGCCGCCCTCTCGGGCGAGGACGCGGGCATCGCCCTCGCCCTCGCCTCGCACAGCCGGCATCCGCTCTCCCGCGCGCTCGCCGCGGCCCTGACCGCCGCGGGCCATCGCGCCGCCGCGCTGGACGCGGTGGAGGAAGTGCCGGGCCAGGGCGTCTCCGGCCAGTGGCGCGGCCGCGCCGTCGCGCTGCGTCGGCCCGACGCCGGCGGCGGCATGGCCACCGCGCTCGACATCGCGGGCGAGCCGGTGCGGCTGATCGCCTTCGCCGACCGCCTGCGCCCCGACGCAGCGGAGGCGCTGGCCCAGCTCCGGCAGCTCGGCATCGAGGCCTCGATCCTCTCCGGCGACAATGCCGCCGCCGTCAGCGAGGTCGCCCGGACGCTCGGCCTGTTCGCCCAGAGCAGCGCCTCGCCCGCCGACAAGCTCGCCGCCGTCGCGGCGCGGCAGAATGGTGGCCATAGGGTGCTGATGGTGGGCGATGGGTTGAACGATGGTCCCCCACTGGCTGCCGCGGATGCCTCGATCGCGCCGGGCACGGCCAGCGACGTGGGGCGGCAGGCGGCGGACCTGGTGTTCCTGGGGGATTCCCTCAGCGCCCTCCCCACCGCCGTCCGCGCCGCCCGGCGGACCATGCGGGTGGTCCGGCAGAACTTCATTTTAGCCATAGGATACAATGTCTTGGCGGTCCCCCTCGCCATCATCGGCGTGGTCACCCCGCTCATCGCCGCCATCGCGATGTCGACCAGCTCGGTCATCGTGATCGCCAATTCGCTCCGTCTGGCAAGGGCCGCCCGATGACCAGCCTCGCCATCACCATCCCCATCGCCCTCGTCATGGGCCTGGGCAGCCTCGCGACCTTCTTCTGGGCCCTGCGCCGCGGCCAGTTCGAGGATCTGGAAGGCGCCGCGAACCGCATCCTCATCGACGAAGAGGAAGGCCAGTAAGGCCATGAAACCCCTCAGCTTATTCGCCTTGGCGGCCCTCGCCCCAACGGCCCTGAACGCCGCTCCCTGGGGCGCCGCGGCCATGGCGATCCCGCTCTGCGGTGGAGACGGCACAGTCATCGGCATCGCCCTGCTGCCGCCCGCCCAGCACGAAGACGATGGGCAGCAATGCGCCAAGGGTTGCCACGCCGGCTCCTCCCGCAAACGCGCGCTGTCCGGCGACTTTTCCGATGGAACGGACTGTTAGGCAGTCCGGTCGCGATAGGCCAGCAGCCGCAGCGCATTCGCCACGACCAGCAGGGTCGACCCCTCGTGCAGCGCCACGGCCGGTCCGATCCCCAGGCCCAGGATCGTCGCCGGCACCAGCAACACCACGACCCCCAGGCTGACGAACACGTTCTGCCGGATGATCCCGCGGGTATGCCGGCTCAGGCCGACCGCGAAGGGCAGATGCGCGAGGTCGTCCGCCATCAGCGCGACGTCAGCCGTTTCCAGCGCCACGTCCGACCCCGCCGCGCCCATGGCGATGCCGACCGTCGCATGGGCCATGGCCGGCGCATCGTTGACGCCGTCGCCGACCATCGCAACCTTGCCCTCGCCCGCGAGCCGGCGGATCGCCGCCACCTTGTCCTCGGGCATCAGGTCGCCCCAGGCCTCGTCAAGGCCGATGTCCGTGGCGACGGCTTCCGCGACCGTGCGATGATCGCCGGAGATCATGATCATCCGCGACACGCCCATCTCGCG
>CAZFPW010000009.1:22555-24686 GCA_964520765.1 uncultured Novosphingobium sp. | reverse complement strand
CGACCGTGCGATGATCGCCGGAGATCATGATCATCCGCGACACGCCCATCTCGCGGAGCCGGCCCAAGGCCGCACGCGCGGCCGGGCGCGGGGTGTCCATCAGGCCGATCGCGCCAAGATCGCGCCCGCCCTTGCGCACCATCATGGTCGTGCGCCCCGCCTCGCGAAGCCGCCCGACCGCCTCCGTCGCGGCCGGGCCCAGGGCCGGCACGCCTTGGCAGCCGAACATCTCGGCCTTGCCGATCCAGACCGCTTCCCCTTCGACCCTGGCCGTGACCCCGCGGCCCGTCAGGCTGCTCAGCTCCGTCGCGACGGGGATCGCGGCCAGGTCCATCCGCTCGCTCCCACCCTTGACGATGGCCCGCGCCAAGGGGTGATCGCCTAGCGTCTCGACCGCTACGGCGACGGCCAGCAGTTCCTCTTCGCTCGCTCCATCGACGGGCACGACATCGGTAATGCGCGGGCGGCCTTCGGTGAGCGTTCCGGTCTTGTCGAAGGCGATCGCCTTGAGCGCGCCGAGGTTCTCCAGCGCGGCCCCGCCTTTCACCAGCACGCCGCCCCGCGCCGCGCGGGCGACGCCGGACAGCACCGCGCTCGGCGTCGCGATGGCCAGCGCGCAGGGGCTGGCCGCGACCAGCACGGCCATCGCGCGGTAGAAGGTATCGCGGAACGGCTCGTCGACGACCAGCCCCGCGAAGAGCAGCACGGCGACGAGAACCAGCACCGAGGGAACGAACACCCGCTCGAACCGGTCGGTAAAGCGCTGGGTCGGAGACTTCTGCGTTTCCGCTTCGCCGACCATCTTCACGACCTTGGCCAGCGCGCTCTCGCTCGACCGGCGAGTCACCTCGATCTCGATCCCCCCGCTGCCGTTTATGGTTCCGGCAAACACGCGCGAGGCGGGCTCGACCGCGTCGGGCTGCGCGCGGGCCACTGCCGTATCCGGCACCGGCGTCTTGTCGACCGGAATGCTCTCGCCGGTGACGGGCGCCTGATCGATCGCGCTGTGGCCGAGGATGACGAAGCCGTCGGCCGGCAGTCGTTCATGGGGGCGCACGATCACGACATCGCCGATCGCAAGTTGCTCGACCGGAACCTCTTCGATCTGCCCGCCCCGGCGAACCCTGGCGGTTTTCGGCGCAAGCTGGGCCAGGGCCTCGATCGCGCGCTTGGCGCGGCCCATGGCATAGTGTTCCAGCGCATGGCCCAGGCTGAACAGGAACAGCAGCAGCGCGCCCTCGGCGAAGGCCCCCAGGGCCGCCGCCCCGGCCGCGGCGACGAGCATGAGCGTGTCGATCTCGAAACGCTTGAGCCTGAGGTTGTCGATCGCCTCGCGCAGCGTGAACCAGCCCCCGAAGATGTAAGCGCCCAGATAGCAGGCGAGCGGCAGCCATTCGGGCGCTTGGGCCGCGAGCTTCTCGATCGCAAAGCCAATGCCGAGCAGGGCGCCGCAGATCAGGGCGAAGATCAGTTCCGTGCTCGACCCGAAGATGCCCCCGTGGGAATGTCCGTGCTCATGGCCATGATCGTGGCCATCGTGGTCGTGCGCATGATCGTGGTCATCGGCGGCAGGCAAGCCGGAGGCCAGCTCCGCGACGCCGAGCCTGCCGAGCAGGTCCCGCAGCGATTGCTCGGCGATCAGCGAGCGGTCGAACTCGATCCGCACCGTTCCGGCCGCGCTGGCCTGCACCTCCAGCACACCCGGCTCCGCCGCCAGAGTATCGGATACGGTCCGCGCCCGGCGCTGGTGCGTGATCCCCGAGACCTGCCACAGCACGTGGCCGAAACGCCCCGTGATACGGGCTCCCGCCGACCGGACAAGGTCCTCTATCCGGGCGAGGGACAAGCGCTCCGGGTCATAGTGGATGCAAAGCTGGGCGGAGGCATCGCCGGTCGCGGGCACGACATGCACGTCCTCGACGCCGTCGCGACCCGCCAGCTCGCCGGTCAGCCGGCCAACGCAGGCGTCGGCGGCATCCGGCACGTCAGGGAGGATGACCGGGATGTCGAGCTTGAGCTTGGCCGTCATCGATCGCCCCCTCTTCGCTGGCCGTGAGCGCACGAAAGCCAGGCGGACCGGAACCCGCCTGGCGCCATGCTATTCGCCGAGCCGCGCGACGACCTGCGGCAG
>CAZFPW010000009.1:17422-22455 GCA_964520765.1 uncultured Novosphingobium sp. | reverse complement strand
CCGGAACCCGCCTGGCGCCATGCTATTCGCCGAGCCGCGCGACGACCTGCGGCAGGTCCAGCGTGGTGCGGATGCCGGCCGGCGCCTCGCATACATAGGGCACGCAGTTGACCGGGCGGTGCGAGGTCAGGCCCGGCGTCATGTCGGCGTAGTTCTCCGGCTCGACCGGGAAGGAGATCGAGACGTCGAGCGGGCAATCGCCCTGGACCACGACGCGCCAGCCCGAAGGCGTGCGGAACTCCCACTCCTCGCCGTCGTCGGTCTCCACGTCGGTCGAGACGAACCAGGTCGAGGTGAAGCTCATCAGCTCCTTGCCCTTGTGGAACCCGGTCAGCGTCGTGCGGGTGGCCGCGACGGTGCCCTTGGGCACCACGCCGGCGGCGATGTGCAGGTCCTCCTTCGCCAGGCCGATGTTGCTGCGCGTCTCGAAACGGTCGATCGGCAGGCCGAGCCCGGTGGCGATCAGTTGCAGCGAGGGGCCGAACGAGGTCCGGGCGTGGTCCTGGTGCCCCATGTTGGAGCGGCCGGGCTGCGCGCCGAAGCCCATCATCTCGAACAGCATCTCGGGCGAATCGCGGCTGGAGCAGTCCGCGAACTCGTTGATGGCGAAGTGGTCGAGCCGGCGCTGGATCGAGGTCAGGACGATGGGCAGCGCCTCGGTGATGAAGCCGGGGCTGGAACCCGTCGCATGGACCGAGCTGTTGCCCTTCTGGCAGGCCGCCTCGATCTGTTCGGCCAGCACGGGATCGAGCGCGGAGGGGTTCTGCAGCTCCATCCGCGTGGAGACGATGTTCGCCCCGGATTCGAGGATGCGGCAGATTTCGGCGAAATCGCAGACGTGCGGCATGTAGAGCACGCAATCGGGCTTCAGCGCGATGACGTCCTCGATCCGGTTGGTCGCGGCGACGCCGATCGGATCGACCCCAGCCAGTTCACCCGCGTCGCGGCCGACCTTGGCATCGCTGTGGACATAGACGCCCACGACCTCGAGGTCGGGATGCTCGATCGCCCGGCGCAGGGCGCGCGAGCCCACGTTGCCGGTCGCCCACTGCACTACGCGATAGGTCTTCTTGGCCTTTGTCACTTTGTCGCATCCTCTCCGTTCGCCCGTTTGGGAATCGGGCCTGTCCGTTACGCTGCGTTGGGTGGAGCCCCGGCCGGCGTTTGCCAAGATGCCGATTGCAGAATTGCGCGATGAGTCGATCGCCCCGCCGGTTTTGCGCCAGGGCGGCGACCGAATTGACATTGCGCGGGCCTCCCGCTTCTTGCATACGTATTCAACAGGTACGATGGCAAAGCCCGGTTCAGCGGAGGTGGATATGAAGAGCATGGCGGTTCCCGCGCGGGAGATTCCCGTTCCCTCCACGGTCAGCGCCGAGGCCCAGGCCTTCCTGGCCCGCGGACCGATGATCGCCGGGCCGGTGATCCCGCACACCGACAAGGACGCCTGGCGCGCCTATGTCGCTCAGGTAGAGGCGATGATGGCGCAGATCGGCGCCGCGCGGGCTGCAGCCTTCCCCGCCGAGATCGCGGAGCACCGCCTACCGAACTGCACGCTCTACGAGGTGGTCCCCGCCTCCCTGGACCCGGCGCATCAGGACAAGGCCCTGCTCCACATCCACGGCGGGGCCTTCATCATCGGCGGGGGCATCAGCGCGGCCTATACCGCGCAGACCTATGCCAGCCTCACCGGGCTGCGCTCCTTCTCCGTCGACTACCGGATGCCGCCCGACCATCCCTATCCGGCCGGGCTCGACGACTGCATGGACGCCTACCGCTTCCTGCTGGAGCGCTACGATCCCGCCAAGATCGGCTTCGAGGGATCGTCCGCCGGCGCGAACCTCGTCGCGGCGCTGGCGCTCCGGGCGCGGGACGAAGGGCTGCCGATCCCCGGCGCCTGCTCGATGCACACGGCCGGCGTCGACCTGACCGGGGCGGGCGACACCTTCCACACCAATGCCCACATCGACACGGTGCTGACCGAGCACCAGCCCGAGACGATGCTGCTCTATGCGGGCGGGCACGACATGGCCCATCCCTACCTCTCGCCGCTGTTCGGGGACCTGACGCGGGGCTTCCCGCCCGCGATCCTCGTTTCGGGCACGCGCGACCTGCTGCTTTCCCCGACCGTGCTGATGCACCGCGCCCTGCTGCGCGCCGGGATCGAGGCCGAGCTTCACGTCTTCGAGGCCATGCCCCACGGCGGGCTGAGCGGCACCGCGCCCGAGGACCGCGAGCTTCAGGCCCAGATCGCGGCCTTCCTGAAGCGCAAGCTCGGCATGACCGGCTAGGGCTGGCGCCGCATCGTGTTTCAGCATTAGGATCGCTTCATGCCCTTGCCCGCCGATCTCCGTTCGAGCCTGACCCTGCCCGCCTTCGCGGCGCCGATGTTCCTGGTGAGCGGGCCCGAGCTGGCCATCGCCTGCTGCCAGGCGGGCGTGGTCGGCTCGCTGACCCGCAACCACTGCCGCGACCTGGCCGAGCTGGAGCAGCAGCTCAGGACGGTGCGCGAGGCGCTGGACCGCTTTGCCGACGCTCATCCCGGCAAGATCGTCGGCCCGCTTTGCGTCAACATCTCGCCCACCTTCGGACAGGACGAGTTCCGCGAGCATCTTGCGGTCTGCGCCAGGTACGGGGTGCGGATCATCGTCACCTCGGTGGGCGATCCCACGCTCAACGCGCCGCTGGTGCAGGAATACGGCCTGCTCCACTTCCACGACGCGACGACGATCCGCTTCGCGGAAAAGGCCGCGGCGGCGGGGGTCGACGGGATCGTCTGCATCGGTGCGGGCGGCGGCGGCCATGCCGGCACGATCAGCCACTTGGCCTTCATCCCCAAGGTCCGCGCCATGTTCGACGGGATCGTGGTCATGGCCGGCGCGGTCTCGACCGGAGCGGTTATCCGCGCGGCCGAGGTCATGGGCGCCGACCTGGCCTATATCGGCACCCGGATGATCGCGACCCGCGAATCCGCCGCGCCCGACGCCTACAAGGCGATGCTGGTCGAAGGCGGCGTCACCGACGTGATCTACACCAGGGGAGTCAACGGCCTGCCGGCGAGCTGGCTCAAGGCCTCGCTGCGCGGGATCGGGCTCGATCCCGACAACCTGTTCATCCCCGAAGGCCGCTCGACCGACCACCTGCCCGAGGGCAAGACCCCCTGGCGCGACATCTGGAGCGGCGGCCAGGGCATCGGCCTGATCGATGACCTGCCCAGCGTCGCCGAACTCGTCGCCCGCCTGCAACGGGAATATATCGCCGCCTGCGGCCTACCGAGCATGGCCGATCAGGCGAGAGCGGCCCTGGCGAAGGGGGAACTGGCAGCATGACCGGACAACGCATCCTCCGCCATGATGCGGACGGGCTGTGCACCCTGACGCTGAACCGCCCGGACAAGCTCAACGCGCTCGACAACCAGACCTTCGAGGAACTGGACGCCCACCTTTCCGATCTCGAAGGCCAGGCCGAGACGGTCGGCTGCGTCGTGCTGCGCGGCGCGGGCCGGGGGTTCTGCGCGGGTGCGGACCTGACGGCCATCGCGGGCGCGACCGTCGCCTCCAAGCCCAAGGTGATCGAGCGGCTGAGCATGCTGCCCCAACCCGTGGTCGCGGCGATCCACGGAGTCTGCTTCACCGGCGCGCTCGAACTGGCGCTGGCCTGCGACTTCATCGTGGCGGACCGGACCGCGCGCTTTGCCGACACCCACGGCAAATGGGGCTTGGTCGGAGCCTGGGGCATGATCCAGCGCCTGCCGCGCCGGATCGGCGGGCCCGCCGCCAAGCGGATGATGCTGACCGCCGCCGTGATCGAGGCGGAAGAGGCGCGGGCGCTCGGCCTGGTCGACCGCCTGGGCGACGATCTCGACGCACTGGTGGCCGAACTGGCTGGCGGCATCCTCGCCAACTCCTGGCACACCAACCAGCACACCAAGCGCATCCTGCGCGAGACCGAAGGCATGGCGCTCGGCCCGGCGCTGGCCTGGGAGCAGGATCACTATCCCGGCTATGCCTCCGACTACGAGGATCGCGTCGCCGCCTTCGCCAGGAAGTGATCGTCAGTTGACCGACTGCACCTGCCCGCCATCGATGCGATAGTTCGCGCCGTTGATGAAGGCCGAAAGCGGGCTCGCCAGGAAGGCGATCAGCGCGCCGGTCTCCTCCGGCCGGCCATAGCGCTCCGACGCGCAGGCGAAGAGGCCCAGATCCATGAACGCCTTCTCCCGCGCGTCGAGGTCCTCGGGCCAGCCTTGCGCATCGCCCATCGTCCGCAGCGTGCCCTCGAACATGTCGGTGCGGGTACAGCCGGGGCTCACCGTGTTGACCGTGACGCCGGTGCGGGCAAGCTCGACCGAGAGGCTGACCGTCAGGTTGTTCACCGCCGCCTTGGCCGCGCAATAGGCGGCCGCCTGGGGCGTCGGCTGCGCGCCGCCACCGCTCGATACGTTGATCACCCGGCCCCAGCCCCGCTCGCGCATGGCCGGCACGAAGGCGTGGATCATCCGCACCGGGGCGACCAGGTTCTGCTGCATCGTGCCCGTCCAGACCTGCGGCGTGTCGTTGAACCAGCCGGTGAGGCCGCCACCGGCGGATTCGTTGCCGCCGATATTGTTCACCAGGATGTCGACGCCGCCGAGCGCCGCCTCGACCGCCGCGATCACCGCCGCGGCGCCTTCATCGCCGGCAAGGTCGCCGATGGCGACATGCGCCTCTCCACCTTCCTGCCGGATCGCCTCGGCGGTCGCCTTCGCGCGCTCGCGATTGCGGCCGTGCACCGCGACGGCCACCCCCTCGCGCGCCAGCACTTGTGCCGCCGCCCGGCCGATGCCCGAACTGCTGCCGGTCACCAGCGCTCGCTTGCCGCTCAGGTTCAGGTCCATCCTCGTCATCCTCCTTATAGTATACGTATGCAATTATGGCGCGAAGCCTTGCCCCTGCCGCGCCGAACTATTCCCGCTGGGTGCTGGCGCGCACGACGAGCTGGCCTTCGATCGCGAAGTGCGCGTCGTCGCTGAAATCCTTGGGGTTGCGGATGAT
>CAZFPW010000009.1:0-17322 GCA_964520765.1 uncultured Novosphingobium sp. | reverse complement strand
CCACCTTGGCGAGGAAGGCCTGGTGCCGCTCCAGCGTGGTGGCCGAACGGTCGGCCCCGGTGATCATCGCCAGGTTGCGATAGCCTTGGTCGTAGAGATGCTGCGCCACCCGCGCCGCGCCGATGTGGTTGGCGCTGGTCACGCTGGGGAACTTCTTGCCCGGCTCCGGCGTACGGTTGAAATAGATCACCGGAATGCCGTTGGCCCGGCACTGCTCGGCCAGCTCGGACGACAGGCTGGCCGACATCAGCAGCAGCGAATCCACCCGGAACTGCAACAGGGAATCGACCAGTTGGTCGGTGTTCCGCTCCCCCCGGGCGGTGAACACCAGCAGGTGCAGCCCCTCCTTGGCAAGGCCGATCGACAGGGCGTCGAGCGCTTCGAGATAGAAGGTGTTGCGCGGGTTGCCCATCACCACGCCGACGATGCCCGACTTGCCGGTGATCAGCGAGCGGGCGTGCAGGTTGGGCCGGTAGCCGAGCTGCTTGGCCGCCTCGAACACCTTGTTGCGGGTCAGCTCGGCGATGCTCGCCCCCGGCGTATAGGCGCGCGAGACCGCCGCCTGCGAAACCCCGGCCAGGCGCGCGACATCGTGTGCGGAAGGAAGCGCCAATCGCCTTGTCATCTGCCCCACTGGACCCATGAACCCTATCGGAAGGCACCTTTGCCACACCCGCCCGACCTCCCGCAAGAAAGGGCGGCCGGACAGCCATTTCCGGTCTATCCCAGCACCGCTCCCCCACCGAGTCCGGACCGATCGCGCGGCCCGGTGGACGGCCCCGGCTTTCGGTGACATGCTCGGAAGAAAGGACGCTTATGAGAGGATTGGCGAGCCAACCGCTGAAGCCGCTGATCGGCGCCGCGGCGCAGGCCCCGGTGGACATGCTGCTGTCGGGCGCATTGGCCGACGAGCTGCGCGCCCTGCTGGTGGAGCGGGGCGTCGTGGTGTTCCGCGATCTCGCCATCACACCGGAACAGCAACGCGCGATCACCGCCACGCTCGGGCGGCTACGGGGTGGCGATGGAGCGGGCGAGCTGCAGAAGGTCACCGTCGATACGGCCGAAAGCCCGGAATACGCGGCCTATTTCCCGATGACCTATTTCTGGCACTACGACGGCCATTATGGGGATGAGGTGCCCTGCTTCGGCGCCTCGATGCGCCCGGCCCGCCTGCCCGCGACGGGCGGGGAGACGGAGTTCCTCAACGCCTATGCCGCCTATGAGGGGCTGGACGCGGCCGACCGGCGGCTGATCGACGGGCTGCGCGTGGTCCACACGCGGACCGCGGCCAACGCCTTCGCCCGGCCGGAGGCGAGCGACGCGGAAGCGGCGGCCTGGCGGCGCTTTGCCCCGGCGGTCCAGCCGCTCGTCTGGGAACATGCCTCGGGCCGCAAGTCGCTGCTGCTGCGCAGCTCGGTCTCGCATGTCGAGGGGATGCATCCCGCCGACAGCTATGACCTGCTCTGCCGCCTGCGCTGCCACATGGCGCGGCCGGAATACGTCTATAGCCACAGCTGGCGGATGGGCGACCTGCTGCTGTGGGACAATACCGGCACCCTGCACCGCGCCCGCCCGTTCGACGCGGAATCGGGCCGGCTATTGCACCGCTTCACCCTGGACGGCGAGGAGCCGATCCGCGCGCCCGGCGCGGTGACGGCCTAAGCTTCCTGAGCGACGGGCTCGGGGACCGCAACGCCATCACGCGGGGCGGAGCGGCGATCGCACAGCTTGTCGAAGTCGGCTTCGTACTTCTTGCGGGTCGTGCCGCAGATGTAGTCCCAGATCGTGGTGTAGCCGCCGAAGTTGTAGTTGAAATACTTGTGGTGCTGATCGTGGAAGGTGGTGGTGATGAACCACTTGGTCGCCCAGGTCTTGTTCCACCAGCGCGGCAGGAATTCGTAGCCGGCGTGGACGTAGAGGCCCATGACGATGTTGGTCGGCAGGATCAGCGCCGCCGTCTCCTTGTGGATCGGCAGGGCGATCAGGGTGAAGGCGGTCAGGAACAGCGGGACGAAGCCCCCGTTGATGATCGATTCCAGCGGGTTCACCGAAACGGTCGTCAGCAGGTTGGGCGAGGTCGACTTGTGGTGCCACTTGTGCACCCAGGTATAGACCGGCTCCTTGTGCATCCAGCGGTGCAGCCAGTAGAAATAGGTGTCGAACAGGAAGAAGTAGACGACATATTCCGCCGCGATCACCCACCACGAGGCCGGCGCCGGATTGAACGCCATCAGGCCGTGGCCGGTGAGCAGCTTGTTGATGTTTCCGAGCACCACGCCCGAAACCGTCGTCGTCACGACCGCGCCGAAGATTTCCCAGCGGAAGATCTTCCACTTGAAGCCGTTGGGCTGGATCTTGCGGGCCTTGAAGAAGCCGGTGAGGATACCCGCGACAAGGCCGGCGACGAGGAAGGCCGCCAACCACAGATTGAGCAGGTTCTGGGTCGTCAGACCGTGGATGAACTCGCGCATCGCCTCTGTACCTCTTTAATAAACCGAGAGGCGCGGAAACGCCGTTCCCGCCCCTATTTTCCGCGCCCTATACAGCCGTTCGCATTTTGAACAAAGACCCTTTGGTGTCAGAAAATGTAACGCCCTCGTACGATTTGGCGCGCAAGCTGGCGCAGGCTGAGCCCGGTCAGCGGATCGCGCCAGCGCGGAGCGATTTCCGCGGCCGGTTCCAGGACGAAGCGGCGCTGGCGGAAGGCGACGTGCGGCACGGTCAGCCCCGGCGAACTCCACGCCCCGCCTTCCCACAGCACGATGTCGAGGTCGATCACCCGCGAGGCCCAGCGCCGCCCCCGGCGCCGGCCGAACCGGCGCTCCACCGCCTTGAGCCGCGCCAGCAGGGCGTCGGGCGCAAGGTCGGTGGCGAGAATCGCGGCGGCATTGGCATAGCGGCGGCGCGAGGGGCCGAGCGGGGCGGTGGCGATGACCGGGCTCATCCGTTCGACCATCAGCCCTTCCCGCTCCAGCTCCGCCAGGGCGGCACGCAGCACGGCGGGCGGCGGGCCATGGCGGTGATGGCGGACGTTCGATCCCAGCGCGATCAGATAGCGCTGCATGCGCTTGCTCAGACGTCCTGGCAGATGCGCGAATAGAGCTGCGGCCGGCGGTCGCGGAAGAAGCCCATGCCGGCACGATGCCGGGCGGCGCGGGCAAGGTCGATCGTCTGGACCAGCACGCCGCTCTCGCCCCCCCCGAACTCGGCGGCGAGGTCGCCCCATTCGTCGGTGATGAAGCTGTGGCCGTAGAAGCGCTGGCCGTCTTCCGTGCCGATCCGGTTGGCCGCGATCACCGGCATGCAGTTCGACACCGCATGGCCCTGCATCGCCCGCCGCCACATCCGGCTGGTGTCGAGATCGGCGTCATAGGGCTCGGACCCGATCGCGGTGGGATAGAACAGCAGCTCCGCGCCCATCAGGGCCATCACCCGCGCGCATTCGGGATACCACTGGTCCCAGCAGATGCCCACGCCGATCCTGGTGCCGGCGACCTCCCAGACCTTGAACCCGTCGTTGCCGGGGCGGAAGTAGTACTTCTCCTCATAGCCCGGCCCGTCGGGGATATGGCTCTTGCGATAGGTGCCGAGGATCTCGCCGTCCGCGCCGATCATCGCCAGGGTGTTGTAGTAATGGTGCCCGTCGCGCTCGAAGAAGCTGGTCGGGATCGCGACGTTCAGCCCGCGCGCCAGCGCCTGCATCGCGACCACCGAGGGATGCTCCGCCACCGGGCGGGCCAGGGCGAACAGCGCCTCGTCCTCCACCTTGCAGAAATAGGGGCCGGAGAACAGCTCGGGCGGGAGGACGATCCGCGCGCCCTGCCCCGCCGCCTGCTCCACCAGGGCGGAAACGGCGGCGATGTTCTGCGCCTCGTCGGCGGAGGACAGGTCGAGCTGCAGCGCGGCGACGGTGATTTCGGCCATGAGCGGACCTATACCGTTGTGGTTGGCCGGAGCCACCCCCATCTTCGCGTCACGAGAAAAGGAGACGACGATGGCCGAGGCGATTGTGGCGGGCGGATGCTTCTGGTGCACCGAGGCGGTGTTCCGCGACGTGGTGGGCGTGAGCGCGGTCGAGAGCGGCTATATCGGCGGCACGGTGGCGGACCCGACCTACAAGGCGGTCTGTTCCGGCGGCACCGGCCATGCCGAGGCGATCCGTGTGACCTTCGATCCCGCGCGGCTTTCCTACGGCGACCTCCTCGACGTGTTCATGGGCACCCACGATCCGACGCAATTGAACCGCCAGGGCAACGATGTCGGCACGCAGTACCGCTCGGCGATCTTCCCCCTCGACGAGGCCCAGCGGGCCGAGGCCAAGGCGGCGATCGCGCGCTGGAACGATGAGCATCCGGGCGCCCGCGCCGTCACCACCATCGAAGGTCCGGCGACCTGGTATCCGGCCGAGGACTATCACCAGGAATACTGGGAGGGCGAAGGCCAGCGGAATCCCTATTGCCTGGCGGTGATCCCCCCCAAGCTGCAGAAGCTGCGCAAGGGCTTCGCGGACAAGGTGAAGGCGTAAAGGACAACGTCGTCCCGGACTTGATCCGGGACTGCGGGAGGCTGGGTCGTAACGGTCGCGTCGATGAGGCCAGCGGTCCCGGATCAAGTCCGGGACGACGCGTTGCGCCAGCGGGAGATGAAGAACCCGTCCAGGCCCCCCGCCCCGGCCAGCATGCCGGGATCGGTGCGCAGCCAGCCTTCGGGCGTAGGCGTCAGGCCCTCGGGCAGCTCGTCAGCCGCGATCGCTTCCGGGGCGAGCGTCACCGCGTCCGCCTGATCCTCTCCCTCCGCGCGCTCCAGCGAACAGACCGCATAGACCAGCCGCCCGCCGGGCACGATCCAGCGCTCCGCATCGGCCAGCAGGCGGCGCTGGAGTTCCGCCATCTCCGCGATCTGGCGGTCCCCGATCCGGTGAAGCACGTCGGGATGCCGCCGCGCGGTGCCGGTCGCTGTGCAGGGCGCATCGAGCAGCACGGCGTCGAACGGCCCGTCCGGCTCCCACTTCAGGGCATCGGCAACGACGATCTCGGCCGTCAGCCCGGTCCGCTCCAAATTGTCGCGCACGCGCTGCATCCGCTTGGCGCTGACATCCAGCGACGTGACCTTCCAGCCCGCGCTCGCGAGTTGCAGCGTCTTGCCCCCCGGCGCGGCGCAGAGGTCGAGGACGCGCCGGCCCTCGCCCGCGCCGAGCAGCCGCGCGGGCAGGCTCGCGGCCAGGTCCTGGACCCACCAGGCGCCTTGTGCGAAGCCGGGCAGGCCCTCGACCGACTGGCCGCGCGGCAGGCGGACATGGCCGGGCATGAGCGACAGGCCGCCCAGCTCCTCCGCCCAGCGCGCCGTCTCGGCCGGGTCGCGCAAGGTCAGGTCGAGCGGCGGCGGCTCGGCCAGGGCGGCGGCGATGGCCTCGGTCCGCCCTCCCCAGCGCGCGGTGACGGCGGGCGGCAGGCTCGGCGCGGCGGGCAGGCCCGCCTGCCGCTTGGCGAGGGTCGAGAACACGCCGTGCGCCAGGCGGCGCGGCCCGCCGGCGAGCAGGGGCAGGCCGGTCGCGATCACCGCATGCGGCGGGGTCTCCAGCCGCAGCCAGCCGGCTAGCATCAGCCGCAGCACGGAGCGCACCTTGGCGTCGTCGGCCAGGCGCAGGCGGGTCGCGCTGTCGATCAGCGCGTCGAGATCGCCGAGCCAGCGCAGGGCTTCGGCGGCAAGGGCGCGGGCCAGCGCCCTGTCCGCCTCGCCCCGGATGCCCTGGCAGGCGCCGTGGGCCACCTGATCGAGCGTCTCGCCGCGATGCAGCACGCCATCGAGCATGCGTAGCGCGGCGCGGCGGGCGGGAAGGCCGGGAATGTCCATGCAGGGGCGGTTAGGCGAGATTGCATTGCAGGGCCAGCGGGACCATGTAGGCCCCATGACCGAACGCGCCACCAAGCGGCCCGAGGGCTTCGTCAAGCCCGCGTACTGGACCAACGATCCCGCGCCCAAGCCGGCCCCCATCAAGGCCGAGCCCGATCCCGCCGGCCTTTCCCCCACCCGCTATGGCGATTGGGAAAAGAACGGCATCGCGATCGACTTCTAGGGACGTTCCGTCTTGGGCGAGGCACGTTTCCGACAAGACCGAGCCCACTTGACCCACTGCCGCTCAGGCTGAGCGGGAGTGGGCGAGACCTGTCCGATTCGATCTGAAACGGACGTGCCCTATATCCACCCCGCCAACTCGCGCCGCACCAGGCGCTCCAGCATGGCCATGCCCGCCTCGCCCGCGTTGAGACAATCGAGCGCGGCGAAGTGCTCGCCGCCCGCGCCGAGGAACTGCTCCCGCCCGCGGATCGCCAGCTCCTCGCGGGTTTCCAGACAATCGGCGGAAAAGCCCGGCGCGGCGACGGCCAGGCGCTTGGTGCCCCGAGCCGCTTCCTGCGCCAGGATCGCGTCGGTCGCCGGCTCCAGCCACTTGGCCCGGCCGAAGCGCGACTGGAACGCGGTCTCGATCCGCAGGTCCGGCCAGTCCGCGCGCAGCGCCGCCTCGAGCAGGCGCGCCGTCTTGCGGCACTGGCAATGATAGGGATCGCCCAGGTGCAGCGTCCGCTCGGGCATGCCGTGGAAGCTCAGCAGCAGCACCTCGGGCGCGAAGGGCAGGGCGGAGAGCTGGCGCGACAGATCGTACTCCAGGGCGCCGATATGCGCCGGATCGTCGTAGTAGGGCGGCAAGGTGCGGACCGCTGGCTGCCATCGCATTTCCTTGAGCGCGGCGCCGAGCGCGTCGAAGGCCGTGGCGGTCGTCGCGCCCGAATATTGCGGATAGAGCGGCGCGAAGAGGATGCGGTCGCAGCCTTCGGCCTGGAGCCGCGCCAGCTCCGCCGCGATGCTCGGCGTGCCGTAGCGCATGGCGTGGGCGACCCGCAGGTCCTCCCCCAGCCGCGCCTGGAGGCCCCGCGCCTGGGCCACGGTGATCGCGGCGAGCGGGGAGCCTTCCTCGGTCCAGACCTGGGCATAGGCCTGGGCCGACTTGCGGGGCCGGGTGTTGAGGATGATTCCGCGCAGGATCGGCTGCCAGAGGAGCGGGGGAATCTCCACCACCCGCCGGTCGGACAGGAACTCCGCCAGGTAGCGCCGCACCGCCTTGGGCGTCGGCGCGTCGGGCGTGCCGAGATTGACCAGCAGCAAGCCGATCCGGCCGTGCGCGACGTGAGGGTGATGAGGGGGATGATCGGCGGTCATACGTCCTCCGACAGGAGCGGCAGCTTGCGGAAGCGCAGGCCGGTCGCCGAAAACAGGGCATTGGCGATGGCCGGGGCGACCACCGCGACGCCCAGCTCGCCGGGATCGGCGGGCTCGGCGCGGCTGTCGACGAACTCCACGGCGACCTGGGGGCAATCAGCCAGCAGCGGCAGGCCCAACTCGCTGAGGCGGCCGGTCAACGGCAGGCCATCGGCATAGGCGGTGCTCGCCCCGATGGCGAGGCCCATGCCGAAGATCAGCCCGCCCTCGATCTGCTGGCGCGCGATGTCGAGGTTCACGATCCGGCCGATGTCCGCGACCGCGTCGATCCGGTCGACCCGCACCCCGTTCTCGTCGCGCCGCGCCGTGGCGACCGCGGCGATATGGCCCTGGCCGATGCGGTGGCAGGCGATGCCCTGGCCGCTGCCGTCGCGCCCGCCGTTCCAGTTGGCCAGGGCCGAGACCCGCTGGAGGCAGTGCGCCAGACGCGGCGCGGCCCCGAGCAGGGCCATGCGGAAGGCCAGCGGCTCGCGGCCCGCCTTGGCGGCAAGCTCGTCCATGAAGCTTTCGGTGAAGAAGGCGGTATAGCCGTGGGCGTTGCCGCGCAGCCGGCCGGTCGGCAGGCCGATCCGGGTCGGCACGTGCTCGACGATCAGGTGCTCCAGGGCATAGGGCGGCTCGGCGCCCTCCATCGCGAGGGCATCGCCCTCTCCCTCGGCACCGGCGATCGCCTCCCACGGGCCCTCACCGTCGAACAGCCGGCGGCCGAACTCGTGGCCGCTCGCCGGCAGGGCGAGGCGGGCCTTCCAGGCGACCGGCTCGCCCGAGGGGGCGGTGCGCGCGGCCAGCACGGCGGCGACCGGCGGACGCGGGCGGCCCGCGACATGCTCCTGCCAGCGCGACCAGGTGAGCTGGACCGGGCGGCCGATCTCGCGCGCGATCAGCGCCGCCTCGACCGCGTGATCGTGCTCCAGCCGCCGGTCGAACGAGCCGCCGGCCGGCACCGGATAGAGCACCACGTCGCCCACTCCGATGCCGAGCGCCCTGGCCGCCGCCTTGCGCACGGTTTCGGGCGATTGCGCCGCGACCCACAGGCCGAGCCGCCCGTCCTTCAGCTCCGCCGTCGCGCTCGCCGTCTCCAGCGTGGCGTGGAGCGCCGGGGCGACGTCGTAGCGGACCGCCAGCGAGAACTTGTCCGACAGCCAGGCATCGGGATCGCCGCGCCGGGCCATGTCCACGGCCTCGCCCCAATGCAGGCTCTTGGTCAGCGCGGCGTCGATCTCCTCGCTCTCGGCCCGGTTGGAGACGGTGAAGCGCGGCGCGATCGCGGCGAGCGCGCGTTCCGCCGCCCACCAGTTCTCGGCCACGGCGGCAAGCCAGTCCGGGCCCTTCACCAGGCGCAGGAAGCCGTCCATGCCCCTGGCCGCGGCCTCGTTCACCGTGGCCAGCGCGGCCTCGCCCACAGGGGCATGGCGGATCGCGGCGAAGACCATGTTGGGCAGGCGCACGTCAGCGGCGAAGAGATGGCTGCCGTCGACCTTGGACGGCAGGTCGAGCCGAGGGAAGCGCAGGTCGCCGCCGGGCGCGACCACGGGCTCGGCCGCCGGCTGGGCACGCAGCTCCGGGGAACGGGGCAGGTCATGGCCCGCCGCCTCGGCCGCCAACTCGCCGAAGGACAGCTTGCGCGCACCATGGCTGATGAAGCCGTTCTCGGCCCGGCATTCCCGCCAGTCGACACCCCAGCGCCCGGCCGCGGCCTTGGCCAGCAAGGTCCGCGCCGCCGCCGCCGCCGCGCGGGCCGGCTGTTCATAGGCGGCGAGCGACTGGCCGTCGGCCGTGGCCATGAAGCGGCTGCTCTCGGCAAAGCGCCGGGCAATCGCATTGCCGGGGGCGGAGGCCGCTCCGGCGAAGGCCGGCATCCACAGCTCCGCCCAGCGCGCGGCAAGCGCATCGTTGGCATAGGCCGGGCTGATCGCGGCCGGCTCCACCGCCACGCGCTTCCAGTCCGCGCCCAGCTCCGTGGCGACGACCTGCGGGATCAGCGTGGTGATCCCCTGGCCCATCTCGAGCTGCGGCACCGCGACCGTGACCATGCCGTCGGCGGCGATCTTGAGCCAGGCGCCGAAGGCCTGCTCGTCCGCCGCCGGGCTCAGCGGCAGGGGATAGCGGCGGGGGATCAGCCCCCAGGCGACGATCAGGCCGCCGCCCACCGCGCCTCCGATCAGCAGCTTGCGGCGGGACAGGCCCATCCTAGCCGGGCTGACCGTCGAGCCAGGCGGCGAGCTTGCGAGCGATGGCGGCGAAGGCCTGGCCCTGGGGGCTGTCGCCCGCAGCCGGCGGACGCCCGGCGTCGCTGTCCCGGCGGATCGAGAGGTCCAGGGGAATCCGCCCCAGGAAGGGCACGCCCAGCTCCGCCGACGCCGCCTCCACCCCGCCCGAGCCGAACGGGTCGCTCACCTCGTTGCAGTGCGGGCAGACGTAGCCGGCCATGTTCTCCACCAGGCCGACGATCGGCACGCCGACCTGCTCGAACAGGTGGATCGCTCGCGTCGCGTCGATCAGGGCGAGGTCCTGCGGCGTGGAGACGATCACCGCGCCGGCCGGCTTGTGCTTTTGCAGCATGGTGAGCTGGACGTCGCCGGTCCCCGGCGGCAGGTCGATCACCAGGATTTCCGCATCGCCCCAAGCGGCGTCGATCAACTGGCCCAGCGCGCCGCTGACCATCGGCCCGCGCCAGGCGATCGCCTTGCCCGGCTCGATCAGGTGGCCCATCGAGAGCACCGGCACGCCCCACGGGCTGGACACGGGGATGAGTTGCTTGTCGTAGGCTTCGGGCCGCTTGCCCTCGTTGCCCATGAGACGGGCCTGCGACGGGCCGTAGATGTCGGCGTCGACCAGCCCGACCTTGCGCCCCAGCCGCGCCAGCGCGACCGCGAGGTTGGCCGAAAGGGTCGACTTGCCGACCCCGCCCTTGCCCGAGCCCACGGCGATGATCCGGCGACGCGGCTTGTCCGCGGTCATCGCCACGCGCACTTCGCTGACCTGCGGCGTGCCTTGCAGCGCCTCCCGCACGGCCGCCTCCAGCCCGTCGCGCCCCGCCCGGTCGAGCCCGGCGACGTCGAGCACCAGCGTCGCCACGCCGTCCGCCAGCCGCAGCGATTGCAGGCGCGCCCGGGCCTGCTCGGGCAGCAGCCGT
The DNA here is from genome assembly GCA_964520765.1 of uncultured Novosphingobium sp. Classification (GTDB taxonomy): domain Bacteria; phylum Pseudomonadota; class Alphaproteobacteria; order Sphingomonadales; family Sphingomonadaceae; genus Novosphingobium. The sequence goes on along the minus strand of CAZFPW010000009.1, from coordinate 6,911 downwards.
TCCAGCGCTCCGGTATCGCCGCTCTCGCTCAACGCCATGCTCCTGACCGCCGTTCCGCCGCAGCCCTAGGGTTCGCCTTCCGCACCGGCAAGCCCGAAAAAAGACGCGCCGGGGCACTGTATTTTGCGCAAGCCACCCCTATAACCCTGCGCATGAAGGTATTTAGCGAGTGGATCGCACGCACTAGGAACGGGCTGGCCGGGGGAGCACTGGCAATGGCCGGGCGCAAGAGCCCCTGGGGCGGCGGAAAGGACGGATCGGAAGCGGGAGACGGCGCGCCCGAAGGCGATTCGCCCGACAGTCCGCCGACTTCGCGGCCGGGATCGTCGGGTCCGCGCAACCCCTGGCTGCCGCCCGCGAGCAGCGGCGGGGGCGGCGGAGAGCCGCCGCGCCGCTCGGCCAGCATCGAGGACCTGTTCAAGCCCAAGGCCGGGCGCGGCGGCGGGGGCGGCGGGGGCCGTGGCGGCTTCCCCAACTTCCCCCGGCGGCCCGACGGGCGAAGCTGGACGCCGTTCATCGTCGGCGGGGTGATCGCGGTCTGGCTCTTCGCCACCACCGCGCATCAGCTCGGCTCCACCCAGGAAGGCATCGTCACCACTTTCGGCAAGTACAGCCACACCATCGGCCCCGGCGTCTCGCTGACCCTGCCCTGGCCGATCCAGGACGTCGATGTCGAGGAAGTGACCAAGATCAACCGCTTCGACATCCCCGAGGGCGAGAACGAGAAGCTGATGCTGACCAGCGACCAGAACCTGGTCGACCTCAGCTATCTGGTGCGCTGGAACATCAAGAACCTGAAGAACTACAAGTTCCAGCTCGACGATCCCGAGACCACGGTGAAGGAAGTGGCCGAGGCCGCGATGCGCGCCTCGGTCGCGGAACAGCCGCTGACCGACGTGATGGGCGGCGCGGGCCGCGCGCAGCTGGAACAGAACGTGCGGCAGCGCATGCAGGCCCTGCTCGACGCCTATCGTTCGGGCGTGGCGATCCAGGGCGTCGACCTCAAGAAGGTCGATCCGCCCGCCACGGTCAAGGAGGCGTTCCAGCAGGTCACGGTCGCCCAGCAGGAAGCGCAGCGCGACCTGTCCAAGGCCCAGGCCTATGCCCAGCAGGTCAAGGCCCGCGCGGAGGGCGACACGTCGGCCTTCGACCAGGTGTACGAGCAGTACCGGCTGGCCCCCGACGTCACCCGCCGCCGCATGTATTACGAGACGATGGAGCGCGTGCTGTCCAACAACGACAAGGTCATCGTCGAGGGTAACAACGTCACCCCCTATCTTCCGCTGCCCGAGCTGCGCCGCAAGGCGGCCGCGGCCCCGGCCACGGCCGAGCAGGGAGCCAGCCAATGAGCCCGGCGCTGAATCCCCAGGCCCTCTGGCGCGATTACCGCGTCCCGATCGTGGCGCTGGCCGCGGCGGCGGTCGCCGCGCTCGCCAGCATCATCGTCGTGCCCGAGACGCAGCAGGCCGTGATCGTCCGCCTGGGCGAGCCGGTGCGCGTCATCAACAAGTTCAAGCCGAACGCCGACTATGGCCTGACCGGCGCGGGGCTGGTGACGCGCATCCCGTTCTTCGAGCGCGTGGTACGGATCGACCGCCGGGTCATGGCCCTGGACATGGAACGCCAGCAGGTGCTGTCGATCGACCGCCGCCCGCTGGAGGTCGACGCCTTCGCCCGTTTCCGCATCATCGACCCGGTGAAGATGGTCCGCACCGCGGGCTCCACCCAGCGGGTGAACGAGCAGCTCCAGCCGATCCTCGCCTCGGTGCTGCGCCAGGAGCTGGGCAAGCGCACCTTCCAGTCGCTGCTGACCGCCGAGCGCGGCCAGGCGATGAAGGAAATCCGCGAGGGGCTGGACCGCGAGGCGCGCGAATACGGCGCCCAGGTGATCGACGTGCGGATCAAGCGGGCCGACCTGCCCGACGGCACCCCGCTCGAATCCGCCTTCGCCCGGATGAAGGCCGACCGCGAGCAGGTCGCCACTACGATCCGCGCCCAGGGCCAGAAGCAGGCCCAGATCGTCCAGGCGGGAGCCGTTGCCGAAGCTGCGCGTATCTATGCCAACAGCTTTGGCAAGGACCCCGGCTTCTATGACTTCTACCGCGCGATGCAGAGCTATGAGCAGACCTTCGCGGGGCAGAACAACAAGGGCGACAGCTCGATCATCCTGTCCCCGGACAACGACTATCTGCGACAATTTCGGGGACGCTAGCCGGCCGCCATTCAAATTCGGTTCAGATCGCTGGGGGTGAATCGTCGGGGGACTTCACGGGTGCGCAGGCGCGCGCCGGAGACAAGGAAACTGAAGGACGTGAAAAACGTGCGCTATGCTTACGGAGTGACCACCGCGCTGCTGCTCGGCGGCGCCGCCCTTTCGCTCACCACCGGCCTGCCGGCCGGCGCCCAGGTCGCGCAGAACGATGCGCGCGAGGTCCAGGCAGTCGTCCCGCGCGCAGGCGCGCCGGCCAGCTTCGCGGACCTCGTCCAGCAGCTCCAGCCGGCGGTCGTCAACATCTCGACCCGCCAGCGGGTGCGGGTGCAGAGCGCCAACCCCTTTGCCGGCACGCCCTTCGCCGACCTGTTCGGCGGACCGGATCGCGGCGGACCGCAGACGCGCGAGGCGCAGTCGCTGGGCTCGGGCTTCATCATCTCGGCCGACGGCTATGTGGTGACCAACAACCACGTCATCACCGCCGACGGCCAGGGCCAGGTCGAATCGATCACCGTGACCATGCCCGACGGCACCGAATACCCGGCCAGGCTGATGGGCCGCGACGCGGCGTCCGACCTTGCCGTGCTCAAGATCAGCTCGCCCCGGCCGCTGCCCTTCGTCCGCTTCGGCGACAGCAGCAGCGCGCGCGTCGGCGACTGGGTGCTGGCGATCGGCAATCCCTTCGGCCTCGGCGGCTCGGTCACTTCGGGGATCATCTCCGCCGTCACCCGCGTGACCGGCAGCGGTTCCGCCTATGACCGCTATCTCCAGACCGACGCCGCGATCAACCGCGGCAACTCGGGCGGCCCGATGTTCGACATGAAGGGCCAGGTGATCGGCATCAACAACGCGATCTATTCGCCGACCGGCGGCAGCGTGGGCATCGGCTTCGCGATCCCCGCCGAGACCGCCGCGCCGATCGTCGAGCGGCTCAAGACCGGCCAGTCGATCGAGCGCGGGTTCCTGGGCGTGCGCATCCAGCCGCTCAACGAGGATCTCGCGGATTCGCTGGGCGTGCCGCACAACCGGGGCGAGTTCGTCCAGGCGGTCGAGCCGGGCAAGGCCGCGGCGCTCGCCGGCATCCAGCCGGGCGACGTGGTGCTGAAGGTCGCCGGCAAGGATGTCTCTCCCCAGCAGTCGCTGTCCTACATCGTGGCCAACATCGCGCCGGGCACCCGCATCCCGATCGAGCTGGTCCGCGAAGGCAAGCGCCTGACGGTGACCGCGCAGGTCGGCCGCCGCCCGACCGAGGAGGAGCTGGCCCAGCAGCAGAGCTTCGACCAGACCGATCCGCGCGCGCAGAACGACAACCCGTTCAACAATCCGCCGAGCCGCCAGGGCGAAGGGGTGGCCGAGCAGTCCCTCGGCCTCTCGGTCCTGCCGCTGACCCCGCAGATCGCCCGCCAGCTCGGCGCGCCGGAGACGACGCAGGGCCTGGTGATCAACGCGGTCGACGCTTCGTCCGACGCGGCGACCAAGGGGCTGCAGCGCGGCGACATCATCCTGTCGGCCAACTACCGCGACGTGCGCACGGCCGCCGACCTGGAGGCCGCGATCCGCGCCGCCAAGTCGGCGAACCGCTCGGCCCTCCTCCTGCGCGTCCAGCGCGGCGGACGCCCGGCGACCTACATCCCGCTGCGCCTGCGCTGAGCGCCGCAACAGAAAAGCCCCGCTCCTTCCAGCGAAGGAGCGGGGCTTTTTCTTTGGCGGTTATATCATTTGCAAACGTGGCAGATCGAGCGCGATCAGCCACCCCCCGCTCAGCCTGAGCTTGTCGAAGGCCACGGGCGAACCTTGCCCCAAGCCCCTGTGAACCTGGCGGCACAGATATCGCGTGGCCTTCGACAAGCTCAGGCTGAGCGGGGGGTGGAATGTCGACCGTAGCAACCGTCACCTTTGCAATCGATACAATCGCCTTTTCTTTGCCTGCTATTCCCCGAAGGGTCGCGGCGAGGGGCGCGGGCGGGGCGGCGGCAGGTCGCCCGGCAGCGGGCGGCCCGGCGGACGCGCGCGGGCGGGATCGCCCGGCCCGGAGCGCCCCGTGGCCTGGTTCAGGAAATCGTCGTTGGCGGCAGCGGGAGGCGGGCCGTCCTCGTACATCTCGGGCGGGATGCCGCCGGGGCCGGAGCGGTCGTCCTCGCGCGGATCGATCAGGTTGCCCTGGTCGTCGGAGTAGTAATAGCCGCCCGGATCGCCCGACAGCACCTCGTCATCCGGCTCCAATTGCCATTCGGGCAGCTTGAGCGCGGTGTCGAACTGCTCGACCGGGCGGCCGGCCACCGCGGTCCGCATATAGGCGGCGAAGGCCCGCGCCGGGGCGTGGCCGCCCTGGAGGCCGGGCACGGCCTTGGCGTCGTCGCGGCCCATCCACACGCCGGTGGTCACGCCGCTGGAGAAGCCCAGGAACCAGCCGTCCTTGTTGGAGCTGGTCGTGCCGGTCTTGCCCGCGACCGGGCGGCCGATCTGCGCGGCGCGGCCCGTGCCGATGTTGACGGCGGTCTGCAGCAGGTCGGTGATCCCCGCCGCGACATAGGGCGGCACCAGCACCTGGCCCTGGCGGACCGGGCGGTTGTAGAGTACCTCGCCCTCCACCGTCGTCACCTTGGTGATGCCGTAGGGCTCGACCGAGACACCCTTGCCCGAGACCGAGGCGAAGGCGCGGGTCATGTCGATCAGCCGCACGTCGGAGGTGCCCAGCACCATCGAGGGCATGGTGTTGATCGGCGTGGTGATCCCGAAGCGCCGCGCCATCGAGGCGATCGAGCCGAAGCCGATGGCATTGCCGAGCGAGGCGGCGACGGTGTTCTTGGAATAGGCGAAGGCGGCGCGGATATCGATCTGCCCGGCATAGCCGCCGCCCGAATTGTGCGGGCTCCACCCCTGGATCGTCACCGGCTCGTCCATCACCGGATCGTCGGGCTTGTAGCCCGCCTCCAGCGCGGCGAGGTAGACGAACAGCTTCCAGGCCGAGCCCGGCTGGCGCACGGCATTGACCGCGCGGTTGTAGTTCGAGGTGACGTAGTCGGTGCCGCCGACCATCGCCAGCACCGCGCCGTCGCGATCCAGGCTGACCATCGCCCCCTGCGCGCCCCGGGGCACGTTGGCGACCACGGCGGCGGTCGCGGCCTTCTGCAGCGCCGGGTCGAGCGTGGTCCAGACCTCGATCGGCTCGTCGTTCTCGGGCAGGATCAGGTCGAGCTGGGGCAGCGCCCAGTCGGTGAAGTAGCGCACCGAGTTCTGCCCGCCCTCGGCGGCGAACTTCACCTCGAGGTCGGTGGCCTGGGCCTGCGCCTGGGTGAGCGTCCCGGCATCGACCATCACCCCCAGCACGACCTTGGCGCGGTCGACCGCGGCCTTGGCGTCGGCGGTGGGCGAATAGCGCGACGGGGCCTTGACCAGGCCGGCGATGATCGCCGCCTCGGGCAGGGTGATCTCCGAGCCGGGATGGCCGAAGAACTTGCGGCTGGCGGAATCGACGCCATAGGCCCCGCCGCCGAAATAGACCTTGTTGAGATAAAGCTCGAGGATCTGGTCCTTCGAGAAGTTCCATTCGAGCGCCAGGGCCAGCACCGCCTCGCGCACCTTGCGGTCGAAGGTCTTGGAGTTGTTGAGGAAGACCGTGCGGGCAAGCTGCTGGGTGATGGTCGAGGCGCCCTGCCGCCAGACGCCCTTCTCGGTCCGCACCTTGAAGGCGCGCAGCAGGCCGATGGGATCGATCCCGAAGTGCGAGCGGAAGCGCCGGTCCTCGACCGAGACCATCGCGTCCTTCATCACCTGGGGAATCTGGTCGTAGGGCAGCCACTTGCCATAGCTCGGCCCGAGGCTGACCAGCTCGCTGCCGTCGCGCGCGCGCACGACGATCATCTGGCCGTTCTGGCTGGTCTTCAGCTCCTCGTAGGAAGGCAAAGATTGCGCGGTGACGCCCACGGCCACGGCCACCACGATCGCGCCGAGCAGCGCGACGGCGAAGCCCCAGACGAACAGCCGCCGGAACCAGCGGCCGAGGAACGAACGCTCCTTCCTGGGAGGCTGCGGCGGCGTAGCGCCCGAACTGCGCCGCGGAATGTCGGCTCTGGCCATCTGGCTCGTCTTATCCCTCGATCGGCGCAATGAACATGGTGGAACGCTGCCCTGGATGGATCATGCCTAACACAGGGTTAACGAGCCGGGGAGACCTTGCCTCCGCTAGGGCGGCCCTAGAGCGCCCTAATCCTTCGGCTGGAAGTCCAGGGAAGCGCTGTTGATGCAATAGCGCAGGCCGTTCGGCCCCGGCCCATCGGGAAAGACATGGCCGAGATGGCCTTCGCACCTGGCGCAGCGGACCTCGGTGCGGACCATGCCGTGCGAGGCGTCGCGATGCTCGACCACTGCCTCCGCCTCGACCGGCTCGGTATAGCTCGGCCAGCCCGAACCCGAATTGTATTTGGTGTCGGAGGCGAACAGCGGCGCGCCGCAGCCGGCGCAGGCATAGAGCCCGGTCGCCTTGTTCTGCTCGTACTTGCCGGTGAAGGCCCGCTCGGTCCCGGCCTCGCGCAGGACATGGTACTGCTCGGGGCTCAGCCGCTCGCGCCATTCGGCGTCGGTCAAGGTCAGCTTGTCGGTCATGGCGATCTCCTTGGCAGCGAATATGGAGCGCGCCGCCCGGTGCTACAAGTTCCGGGAGCAGATCGTCGTCCCGGACTTGATCCGGGACCGCTGG
>CAZFPW010000008.1:26704-30541 GCA_964520765.1 uncultured Novosphingobium sp. | reverse complement strand
CAAGCCCCTTGGACCTGGCGGAAAGGGCATCGCGTGGCCTTCGACAGGCTCAGGCTGAGCGGGGGTAGGGAGAGTTCGGACAGGAATGCCGGGAAGAGCATTCTCGATCAGGCCCCTGGCAATTCGCAAACAGCAGGATCGCCAAAACACGACGGCCCGCCGCGCACGGAGCGAGGCGGGCCGCTGCATTCGGCTACCCTTCGATCAGAAATCGTATTCGAAGATCTTCCCGTCGAAGTTGCCGCCCAGCGTATTGGTCGCCTTGGCCAGCTTGTCTTGCGGGACGCCGGCGAGGTGGCCGTCGATGATCCGCTGGTAGTTGCTGATCAGGCCCTCGATATCCTTCGACAGGCGCATGAACTCGAACCCGTCGGCGTGGAGGCCGCGCTGCTGGATCGGGATGTTGCCATAGTCCTGCCGTGGGATCGGCGGGAACTGCTCGCTGTCGTAGGGCAGCATGATCGGCTCCTGCGGGGCCTCGGGCTCCTCGCCCGGCGGGAACAGGGTCAGCGACCATAGCTCGAACAGGCACTTCTCCGGCCCCAGCGGACGAATCCGATAGGACGAGAAGCTCGAGAAGAACGGCAGCAGGAAGTAGTGCGGGAAGATGAACTCGACCGCGCTGACCGGGTCCGTCTGGGCCACGGCGCACAGATCGGGCACCGGCTCGCCACGGGCGGCAAGCTGCTTGGAAACCTGGTCCATGACGATGCCGAACCACATCGGCACGGCCTGAGCCGGATCTTCGGGCAGCTCGACGTCGCGCAGCTCCTTGGCGATCGCCACTTCCTTGGCGTGGAGCATGCCGGCCATGCCCTCGCTCAGCAGCTCCATGTGCTTGAACTGCGCCTCGATGTTCTCGCGCACCGAGAGGTTCGGGTTGATCGGATCGCCGATCCCGCCGGTGTCGTAGCCGTACATCGAATTGTACAGCATCGGCGTCGCCTGCTGGAGCTGCGGGTGGGTCTTCATCACGTGGTAGCCTTCCATGAAGGCCTCCATCGCGACCTTCCAGTTGGCCGGCAGTTCCGTGGCGTACCACCATTCGGCGCGGACCTTGCTCAGGGCGTGGGCCTCCAGCCGGTCGATCACCGGGCCGATGGATTCGCGGAACGAGGGCGCATCGTCGTCATGGTTGATGAAGACGCAGCCGATCGCGACCTCGGCACGGCATTCCTTGAGGCGCAGGTCCTGCGGATCGAGCTGATCCTCGCTGAACATGTGGCGGCCGTAGACGAAGGTGTTCTCCCCATCCATGTTCCAGCGCCAGCCGTGGAACGGGCAGATGAAGCCGGACTTGGCGCAGTTGCCCCGCTCGTTCCCCTTGCCCCCGGCGATCGGCACGCCGCGGTGGCGGCAGGCGTTGTGGAAGGCCTTGATGCCGTTCTTGGTGTTGACGACGATCACCGACTTGCCGACGTTGGAGTATTCCACCCAGTCGCCGACGTTGGGGATCTGCTCCAGCCGGCAGGCCATCTGCCAGACGTGGGGCCACAGCTTCTCGACCTCGAGCTTGTAGAACTCCTCGTCGTAGTAGCGCTGCGCGGGAATGCGTTCGGGATTGGTCACCGCGAAGGGTACGCGGTTCAGGATTGCGGGATCGGCCTCGCCCATGGGGCACCTCTATTCTGCGTGGATTTGCGGGCCACTCTAGCCCGCAGCCCGGCCGGTGCAACGCCTTAGTTCGTCACGGATTATCGCGGGGGCGCTTTACTTCGTTTCGGCAAAGCCGAAACGGATGCGGTGCCGGCCCGCTCCACGGCAGTGGAAAATCACGCCCCGACGTTCTTGCGGAACAGCACCCGGTCCTCCGGGCCGAAGCCGCGGCGCCAGATGATCATGGCATAGATGCCCAGGATCGCCGGAATGCCGAACAGCAGCTCCGCCCATTCGGGCAGGTAGCGGGTCGCGACATAGCCCACGATCACCGCCGGAGCGGCCGCCCAGACCAGCGGCCAGCGCCAGTTGTTGATCGGCTCCCCCAGGATCCGCGCGAGCATCCGGGCCTTGATCAGCGAGGCGACGCCCAGCGCCACCATCAGCGCGGCCGCGGCGGCGGCGGCGCGGTAGAGCTGGCCCAGCTCCAGGTAGTCGACCAGCAGGATGCCGCCGATCGTCAGCACCGCCTGGAGCGCGATCGTGCCGACCGAGACCAGCAGGTTCTTGAACCGCGCGACGTAGATCAGCGCCGCCTCGCTGACCACAGCGGTGGAGGCCGCGACCTCCGCCGCCAGCAGGAAGGCCAGCGCCCCGGTGCCGCCGACGAAGCCCGGCCCGACCAGGCCCATCACCGCCTCGCCCGGAATGCCGAGCGCCAGGGCCACCCCGGCTTGCGCGGCGGTGATCCAGAAGCCCACCTGGCAGACCTGCCGGGCGATCGCGGCATAGTTCCGTTCCTTGAGGTTGCGGGTGATGACCGGCCCCAGGATCGGCTCGAAGCTGGTCTTCAGCTTCTGCGGCAGGGTCGCGACCTGCTGGGCGACGTAATAGACCCCGACCGCGGCGGGCGAGGCGAACAGGCCGAGGATCGCGATGTCGAGCTTGCGCGTCCCCCATTCCACCGCGTCGGCCGTCGCCAGCGGCAGGTTGGCCAGGCCCAGGCGGCCGATGATGAGCGGATGCGGCCGCCATTGCCGGGGCAGGCCGTAGCTGCGCAGCAAGGGCACGACGGCGACCAGCGCCGAGGCGAAGATCGAGCCGAGATAGGCGATGGCGAGGCCGCCCTCAGGCGTCACGAACCACAGCACGCCCGCCAGGATCGACAGCGTCCAGGGCTCCACCACCGAGCGCGAGCGCACGGTGGTCGCGATGTCGTAGCGATAGGCCAGCGCGGCCAGCGCGATGTCGAGCAAGGTGGTCGGCAGGATCGCCAGCGGCAGCAGCAGGTCGTAGTCGCTGTTGCGGCCGTGCGGGAACATCACGTCGGGGAACAGGAACAGGAAGCCGGTCGCGATCAGCGCCAGGATGCTGCTCAGCACCATCGCGTCGCCGACCGTATTGGCCGGATGCTTCTCGTCCTCCGACAGGCGCTGGGCGAGGCCGCGCTTCTGGCCCAGGGTGCAGAGCTGCCCGGCAAGCTCGATGATGACCATCGCGAAGGCGAACCGCCCCAGCGCCTCCGCGCCATAGAGCCGCCCGGCGATGAACAGGAACGGCAGGCGCGCGGCCAGCCGCAGCAGGAAGCCGAGGAAGTTGGTCCGCCCGCCCTTGGCCAGGGCCGCGATATCCGCTCTCGAGGCTTCGTCGCTCAAGCGCCGGGGCCTTGTTCCGCGCCCATCTCCGCCGTCAGCGGCCGCGCGAGCAGCTCCGCGACCATGGCCCTGGCCGAGGTTTCGCCGGCCAGCAGGCGGGCGACGGCATCGACGATCGGCAAGGCGATGCCGCTGCGCCGGGCGAGGTCGGCCAGGATCGGCGCGGTATGCGCGCCCTCGGCCACGCTGTTCTTGCCCGACAGGGCCTCGGCCGCGCTCATCCCCTCGCCCAGCGCCTTGCCGAGCGAGAAGTTGCGGCTCGAGGTCGAGGAGCAGGTCAGGACTAGGTCGCCCAGCCCGCACAGGCCGGCCAGCGTCTCGCCCCGGGCGCCGCGCGACAGGCCGAAGCGCAGCATCTCGGCATAGCCGCGCGCGATCAGGGCGGCGCGGGCGTTCTGGCCGAGGCTCAGCCCCTCGACCACGCCGCAGGCGATGGCGAGCACGTTCTTGACCGCGCCACCGACTTCCGCCCCGATCAGGTCGTCCGAATAGTAGGGCCGCAGGGCCGGACGGGCGAGGACGGCGGAGAGCCGCCGCCATTGGGCGTCCCCGCCCGAGCAGGCCAGCGTCACCGCGGTCGGCAGGC
>CAZFPW010000008.1:13621-26604 GCA_964520765.1 uncultured Novosphingobium sp. | reverse complement strand
CGCCGCCATTGGGCGTCCCCGCCCGAGCAGGCCAGCGTCACCGCGGTCGGCAGGCCGGCGGCGACCTCATGGGCGAAGGTCGGACCGGAAAGCACGGCAAGCTGCGCGCGCGGCGCGGCCTCGGCGGCCACCTCGGTCATCAGGCGGCCCGTCGCCGCCTCGATCCCCTTGGCGCAGAGCACCAGGTCGCCCGCATAGCCGGGCAAGCCGGCCAGCACGCGCGCGAGGTGCTGGGCCGGGGCGACCAGCAGCAGGACCGGCAGGACGGCAAGGTCGGCAAGGTCGCCGGTCGCGCGGATCGTCGGGGCGAGCGTGGCGCCGGGCAGGAACAGGCTGTTGGTGTGGCTCTCGTTGATCTCCGCCACCAGCTCCGGCTCGCGCGCCCAGAGCAGCACGGGGCTGCCGTCTCCCGCCAGTGCCTGCGCCAGGGCGGTGCCCCAGGCCCCACCGCCGATGACTCCGATTCCGCTCACGCCTTCACCCCCGCTCCACGCACCGGCTCCGCCGCCGGATCGAGCGGCCAGCGCGGCCGCGGCGCAATGTCCAGCGGATCGTCCTGCCCCAGGGCCAGGCGCTCGATCCCGGCCCAGGCGATCATCGCCGCGTTGTCGGTGCACAGCTTGAGCGGCGGCGCGACGAAGCGCAGGCCGTGATCCGTGGCCAGCCCCTCCAGCGCGGCGCGCATCGCCTGGTTGGCCGCGACGCCGCCGGCCACGACCAGGGCCGTGACATCGCCCGCCTTGGCCAGCGCGATGCGGGTCCGGTCGATCACGCAGTCGATCGCGGCCTGCTGGAACGAGGCGGCGATGTCGGCGTCGGAATAGGGGGAAGTTGGCGCGTGGCCTTCGACAGGCTCAGGCTGAGCGGACCTTGTAGCAGCCCGCACATCCGCTCGTCCTGAGCCTGTCGAAGGACGCGCGCCACCCTCTCCCAAGGCCTGCTTCGCCCGCAGCACCGCGCTCTTGAGGCCGGCGAAGGAAAAGTGCGGCTCCCCGCTGCCCACCAGCGGGCGCGGCAGGGCAACCGCCTTAGGATCGCCCTCGCGCGCCAGCCGCTCGACCGCAGGGCCGCCGGGAAAGCCGAGGCCGAGGATCTTGGCTGTCTTGTCGAAGGCCTCGCCCAGGGCATCGTCGATCGTGGTGGCGAGGCGGCGGTAGCGCCCCAGTCCCTCGACCCGCAGGATCTGGCAATGGCCGCCCGACACCAGCAGCAGCAGATAGGGATAATCCAGGCTCGGATCGGCCAGCCGGGGCGACAGGGCGTGGCCTTCGAGGTGATTGACCGCGATCAGCGGCTTGTCGCTCGCCAGGGCCAGGGCCTTGGCCGTCACCAGCCCGACCATGACCCCGCCGATCAGGCCCGGCCCGGCCGTGGCGGCGATGGCGTCGACATCGGCAAGCTCCATCCCGGCATCGGCCAGGGTCGCCTCGATCAGGGGGGCAAGGCGTTCGGCATGGGCGCGGGCGGCGATTTCGGGGACGACGCCGCCATAGGGGCGATGCTCATCGTCCTGCGAAGCGATGCGCTGGGCGAGGATCGCGCGCCCATCGGTGACGAGCGCGGCGGCGGTCTCGTCGCATGACGACTCAATGCCGAGAACAACTCTCATGGACGCGCCCTCATCCCGGCTTTCCCTTAAGCAGATTGGCGTCTAGCACAAGCCGCCATGCCCGATCTTCCCCGACCGCTGCGCCTAGGCACCCGCCGTTCCCCGCTCGCCATGGCCCAGGCCGAGGAGGCGCGGGCGCGCCTGATGGCCGCCCACGGCCTGGCCGAGGCCGACATCGCGCTCGTCCCCGTCACCGCCAGCGGCGACAAGGTGCAGGACCGCCCGCTGGCCGAAATCGGTGGCAAGGCGCTGTGGACCAAGGAGCTGGACGCCTGGCTGCTGGCGCGAGAGATCGATTTCGCGGTCCATTCGCTAAAGGACGTCGAGACGATCCGCCCGACCGGGATCGCCATCGCCGCGATCCTCCCGCGCGAGGACGTGCGCGACGTGCTGATCGGGGCCGAATCCATCCGCGCCCTGCCGCAGGGCGCGCGGATCGGGACCAGCGCGCCGCGCCGCGCCGCGCAGCTTCTCCACCAACGGCCGGATTGCCAGGTCGTCTCGTTTCGCGGCAACGTCGCCACACGGCTGGCCAAGCTTGCCGCCGGAGAGGCCGACGCGACGCTGCTCGCCGCCGCCGGGCTCAGCCGCCTCGGCCAGAGCGGCGTCGGCCATCCGCTCGCCCCCGACGACTGGCTCCCCGCGCCGGGCCAGGCCGCCATCGCCATCGAATGCCGCGCCGACGATGCGGACGTCGCCGCCCTGCTCGCCGCGATCGACCATGCCCCGAGCCGCGCCGAGGTTATGGCCGAGCGCGCCTTGCTCGCCGCGCTGGGAGGCAACTGCCACAGCGCCATCGCCGTGCTGTCGGGCTGGGAGGGGAACGACCTGACGCTGCGCGCCGCCCTGTTCAGCCCGGACGGCGAGGAACGCATTGAAGGCACGGCCAGGTTCGCGCCCGGCGACGGGGCAGGCCCGGCCCGCCTCGCCGCCGATCTGCTCGCCCGCGCCGCGCCGGCCATCGCCGATCACTTCGCCGGTCCCCAAGCCCAGCCATGATCCTGTTGCCATGATCCCCCTCATCGTGATCCGGCCGCGGCCCGGCGATACGGCGACGGTCGCGGCGGCCGCCGCGCTCGGCCTCGACGCGCGGGCCTATCCGCTGTTCGAGGTCGGCCCGGTCGCCTGGGACACCCCCGATCCCGAAACCGTCGACGCCCTGCTGATCGGCAGCGCCAACGCCGTGCGTCACGGCGGGCCGGGCCTGGCGCGGTTCCTGGGCAAGCCCGCCTATGTGGTCGGCCCGGCGACCGCCGAAGTGTGCCGCGCCGCTGGCCTTGCCGTGGCCGCGACGGGTCGGGGCACGCTCGGCGGGGTCGTCGCCGGGATAACCGGGCCGCGCCGCCTCCTCCGCCTCGCCGGGCGCGAGCATGTCGCGGTCACGCCGCCACCGGGCGTGGAGCTGGTGGTGCGAGTGGTCTATGCCAGCGATCCGCTCCCCATGCCGGGCGCGCTGGCCGACCTGCTGCGCGCGGGCGCGGTCGTGGCGCTTCATTCCGCCAGCGCGGCCGAGCACTTCGCCGCCGAGTGCGAGCGGCTGGCGCTGGATCGCGGGCGAATCGCGCTGGCCACGATCGGACCGCGCGTCACCGCCGTCGCCGGCACGGGCTGGGCACGGATCGCCACGGCCGCTTCGCCCGACGATGCGGCACTGCTGGCGCAGGCCCGCCAGTTGTGCCAGAACCGCGACGGGTCGCCGGTTTCCGGCGCTGAATAGCGAAGACGGAATGCAGGACGAATATCTCAGCCAGCCACGCCCCGCGCCGCGTTCCTCGGGATCGAGCCGCGCGATCGTGGCCGTCGGCCTGCTCGCCTTCGTGCTGGGCGTGGTGCTGTCCGGCTGGATCGCCTGGCGCAGCGGCCTGACGCTGGAGCGCGTGCTGGGCCGGGAACAGCCGGCGCGCACCCTGGCCGCGCCCGCCACCGCGCCACAGGCGGCCGCTCCGCTCGCCCCCCTGTCCGCCAACCCGGCCCTGGCCGAGGGCGGGTTCGACCAGCGCCTCGCCGGGCTGGAGCAGCGCCTGGCCCGGCTCGATATTCAGGCGGAGGCCGTGTCGGGCAATACGGCGCGGGCCGAAGCCCTGCTGATCGCCTTCGCCACGCGGCGGATGATCGATCGCGGCTCGCCGCTCGGCTATCTCGAGGATCAGCTCAAGGTCCGCTTCGCCGACGCCCAGCCCAATGCCGTGGCGACGATCATCGCCGCCGCCCAGCGCCCGGTGACGCTCGACCAGCTGGCCGCCCAGCTCCAGGCCATGGCGCCGGCGCTGGCCCAGGCGCCGAAGGACGAATCCGGTTGGCGGCGCGTCCAGCGCGAAGTTTCCGGCCTGTTCGTGATCCGCAGCGACCGCCGCGCCACGCAAGATCCCGCGATGCGGATCGACCGGGCGCAGCTCCTGCTCCACGAAGGCCGGATCGACGCGGCAATCGCGGAGGTGCGCCAGCTTCCGGGCGCCGCCGGGGCCTCTGGCTGGATCGCCGCGGCGCAGCGCTACGTCACCGCCCAGCGCGCGCTCGACCTGATCGAGAGCACGGCGCTGATCGCGCCCCTGCCGCAGCAGCAGATCCAGACGCCCAGCCCGCTGGTCGCCCCGCCGCCGGCCGTCGCGCCTTAAGTTATCCTTTCAGCAATTCGGGCAGCTTGCCGCTGACGCCCCGCGCCTCGTCCATGAAGAAGCGCTTGAGCGTCGGCAGGCGTTGCACCGCGCCCATGCCGAGACGGCGGATCGCGGAAGGCAAGCGTCCGGGAATCCCGAAAAGCCGGTTGATCCCGTCGGTCACGGCGGCAACGGTGAAGGTGTCGAGGCTGCGCCAGCGCTCGTAGCGGGCGAGGAGCTGGGCGTCGCCGGGCTCCAGGCCCAGGCGCATCCCGTCGCTCAGCACCTCGACCAGGGCGCCGACGTCGCGCAGGCCCAGGTTGAGGCCCTGCCCCGCGATCGGATGGATGCCGTGCGCGGCATCGCCGACGAGGACGAGGCGCTGGCCGGTGAGCTTGCCCGCGTGGTGGAAGTTGAGGGGGTAGGACATCCGCGGCGCGATCAGCTCCACCGCGCCGAAAATGCCCTCCATCCGGCGCTCCACCTCGGCCAGGAAGGCCCGCTCGCCCAGCGCCAGGACGCCGGCCGCGTCGCGCTCGGCGACGGTCCAGACCAGGGCGCTGCGGTGCCGGCCGTCCGGCGTGTCGAGCAGCGGCAGCAGGGCGAAGGGGCCGGCCGGATAGAAGATTTCCCAGGCCACGTTCTCGTGCGGGCGCTCATGCGCCAGGGCCGTGACGATGGCGCGGTGGCGGTAATCCCAGCGCGCGACGGAGATGCCCGCCTCCTCGCGCGTCGGCGATTGGCGCCCTTCGGCGGCAACCAGTAGGCGACCTTCGAGCCGCGCCCCGTTGCCAAGCGCCACCTCCACGCCGTGCGCGTGCCGCTCCCGCGCCACGGCCTCGGTCGAGGTGTGCCAGGCGATGGCCGGCTCCCCGCGCGCGGCCTCGAACAGCGCCTCGCGGATGTCGCGGTTGGAGAACATGCGGCCGAGCGAGCCCTCCTCCGGCTCGGGGCGGAAGTCGATCCGGCCGGGCTTCATCCCGTCGGTCACGGCGATGGCGTCGATCGGGCAGCCGAGCGGGGCGAGGCGGTCGCCCAGGCCGATGTTGGCGAACAGGTTCCAGCTCGCGGTCGAGATGGCGGAGGCCCGGCCGTCGAAGCCCTCGGCGGTGAGGGCCGCCGGATCGGCCTTGTCGACGACGTGGCTGGTCAGGCCCGCCCGCGCCGCGGCCAGGGCCAGGGTCATGCCGACGAGCCCGCCGCCGAGGATTACCAGATCGCGCTTGTCGCTCATGCCCGCTGCTTTGCCCGATGGCGGCGGCGGGCGCAATTGATCCGCGACAATCGACGACAGCGCCGCGCTTGTAAAAGGCAGGCGATCCCGTCAAATCGCGCCCTATGCCGTCAGGACGCCCCGCCCTTCACCGCTGCCGCCTGCTGCTGGCCGCGCTGTGGGGCCTGCTCGCTCTGCTGCTTTCGCCCGCCGCGCTTGCCGCTCCCAACCACATCGCGGCCGAGCTGATCGCGGAAGGGCCGGCCGCGCCGGGGCGGACGGTCACGCTCGCCTTCCACATGCGGCCGGAGAAGGGGTGGCACGGCTATTGGTCCAACCCCGGCGACGCGGGCTTCGGCATGACCCTGAAGTGGCGCCTGCCCCCCGGCGCCGCGGCGGGCGAGCCGCGCTATCCGGTGCCGGAGACGCTGATCGTCTCGGGCCTGATGAACCACGTCTACGAGCATGACTATGCCGTGCTCGTCCTCCTCACCCTGCCCGCCGACGCGCGGCCCGGCCCCCTGCCCATCGCGGTCGAGGCCGACTGGCTGGCCTGCACCGACCAGGTCTGCCTGCCCGAGCGCGCCGTGCTGCACGCCACGCTGACCGTCGCCCCGCCCGGCGCGGCGCCAGCGCCCGACCCGCGCTTCGACGCCTGGCGCGCCCGCCTGCCCGCGCCGCTGGGCGCGGCCGCGCGCTTCACGATCGCGGGGGACCGCATCCGCCTGGGCGTGCCGCTGCCGGCGAGCCTGCCGCTGGCGAGCCCGCACTTCTTCGCCGCGGGCGAGCGCGTCACCGCCTATGCCGCGCCCCAGGTCTTCCGCCGCCAGGGCGACCTGCTGATCGTCGAGCTGGAGCGGCCCAAGACCGCCCCCGCCACGCCGGAAGCGGTGACGGGCGTGCTGCGGCTCAACCATGCGGGCGACGGGGTGGAGATCGCCGCCGCGCCCGGCCCGGTGCCCGAGGGCGGCGAAATCGTCGAGACCGCCGCCGCGCCCAAGCCGAGCGCCTTCCCCCTGCTCCTGCTCGGCGCGCTGATCGGGGGCCTGCTGCTCAACGTCATGCCCTGCGTCTTCCCGATCCTCAGCCTCAAGGCGCTGAGCCTGGCCCGCGCCGGCGAGAGCGAGGCCGACGCCCGCCGCGAAGGGCTAGCCTACAGCGCCGGGGTGATCCTGGCCTGCCTGGCGCTGGGCGGGCTGCTGCTGGCCCTGCGCGCGGCGGGCAATGAGGTCGGCTGGGCCTTCCAGCTCCAGGAGCCGGGCGTCGTCGCGGGACTGCTGCTGCTGGCCGTGGCGATCACCGCCAACCTGCTCGGCCTGTTCGAGCTGAACCTGCCGGGCCTCGCCAGCGCCGGCACGAGCCAATCCACCACGCAGGGCGGCACCACCTTCGGCGCCTTCGCGACCGGCCTGCTCGCGGCCTTCGCGGCGACGCCCTGCACCGGCCCGTTCATGGCCGCCGCGATGGGCGCGGCCCTGCTGCTGCCCGCGCCCTGGGCCCTGGCCCTGTTCGCCACGCTGGGCCTGGGCATCGCCCTGCCTTTTCTGGCCATCGCCTTCGTGCCCGCGCTGCGCCGCCGGATGCCCCGGCCCGGCCCGTGGATGGTCCGCTTCCGCCGCTGGATGGCGCTGCCGATGGGCCTGACCGCGCTCGCCCTGTTCTGGCTGGCGAGCCGGCTGGGCGGCTGGAACTTCGCCCTGGCCTCAGCCGCGCTGGCCGCCGCGCTCATCGTCCTGCTGGCCGTCACCGGCCGCCGCCAGCACCGGGGCAAGGGCTCGCGCGGGCTGGTCCTGGCCGGCCTCGCCGCGCTCGCCCTGGCAGGCGGCCTGGCCTTGCCCCGCCTGGCCCGCGCGCCCGGCGCGGAAGCTGCAAGCCTGCTGCCGAGCCGGCCGTTCAGCGAAACCGCGCTGGCCGAGGCCCGCCGCGCGAACAAGCCGGTCTTCGCCTATTTCACCGCCGACTGGTGCCTGACCTGCAAGGTCAACGAGCAAGTCGCGATCGAGCGCGAGAGCACCCGCGACGCCTTCGCCCGCGCGGGCGTGGTCGTCCTCAAGGGCGACTGGACCCGCCGCGACGCCGCGATCACCCGCTACCTGACCGCCCACGGCGCGGCCGGAGTGCCGCTCTATGTATGGTATCCCGCCGGCGGAGAGGCGCAGGTCCTGCCCCAGGTGCTGACGGCGGGGATGCTGGGCGAATTGCCTACTTCACCGACACCGAGATCGTGATGAGATCGCTGTAGGTCCCGGCCCGCATGTTGTCGACCGAGCCGATATCGAAGGCGATCGGCAGTGAATCCAGCCTGACCAGGTTGATCGGCGAAGAGCTGAGCGCCGTGCCCGAGATGATGTCGGCCTTCCGGTCGTCCACCAGCAGCGAATAGGGAATGCTCCATTGGCTGCTGCTCGCCAATTGCAGCTTGCCGCCATTGCGCGAGACGAACTGCAGGTCATAGGCGCGGGTGGAGAGCACGTGCAATTGCAGCGGCAGCGCGATCATGCCCTGACGAAGCTCGCCCAGGTCGACATCGGCCTGGCCGTTGCTGCGCTTGAACTGCCCGGCCAGCGCCATGACCGCCGTGGGGCGGACGTTGATGCCGACGGTCAGCAGCTTGCTGGCGATGTCCCTGTCGTTGTCGTCGGCGGTCAGGAACAGCCGCTGGGTGAAGCGCCCGTCGCCGGGGATCGCATTGGGATCGACCTTCAGCTCGTAGCGGACGAGCTGCTGCCCGCCGGGCGCGATGTCGAGGTAGGGGCTGTTGGCCTGCCGCGCGGTCCGCCCGGCCACCGGGGTGGCATCGGTGCCGCGCGACATGTCGAGCAGAGTATAGGCCACCTTGCCGGTTCCGCCGTTATCGAGGCCGAGCGTCGAGCCATCGGTGGCGAAGCGGGGCAGGAAGCGGCACGGCGCGTCGCCGTCGTTCACGAAGGTCACGTCGAAAGTGGCCTGCGGCGCGACGTCGGTGCCGAAGGGGTCATAGCCCTCGACCACCCAATTGGCCGTCGCCGTCTCGATCCGCAGATGGCAGCCCTGGCCCGGCACGGCGGCCTGGGCCGCGCCCGCGAAGGCAGCCGGCAGGACCATGGCGACAGCCGCGACCCGGGAAAGAAGATGTCTACTCATCATGGCGCACCTCACCTTCCCGTCCTAGCAGTGATTGTTTGCAAATCCACTAAGCCGGATGTGTCCTTGGGAACGGTAATGTCGAAACCGCCCGCCGCATTGTAAAGCTCGACCCGGTAGGTCATGCCCGGTCTTAGGTTCTGGACCGCGAAGCGCCCGACGCTGTTGGTGAAGAACGGCACCGGCCTGGCGTCCCTGCCGTCGAGGGCCAGCACCTGCCCGCCGACCAGCGACAGCGGCTTGCCGTCGGGGCCCATGAGGGTGCCGGTCGCGCTGGCGAAGGCGTCGGTGCCGATCTGCAGGGCATAGCCGCTGCGATAGGACGGATTGACGCGGAACACGCCCGAGCCGACGTCGTAGCCCGGCGGCGGGTCCTCGACGTCGTATTGGACCGTCTGCGGGATGTAGGACGAAAGATAGCCGTTGACCGCGCCGCCCAGCGCGCCGCTCTTGCTGAGGTAGAGGTTCTCGGCGATCGACTGGCCCGCCACCACCGAATGGCCCTTCAGCGATTCATGCGGATGGAGGATCGCGAAGCTGTCGACGATCCGCCGCCCCACGGCGAACTCGCCGCCGGCGAAGGCAAGGGACGTGCCGACGCGCAGGCTGGTGACCTGCTGGTTGGTGATCGAATCGAACCCGTTGCCGAAGGCCGCATGGTTCAGCGAAACGTCGAAGAAGGGACCGACATAGTCGCCATAGGCTGAGGCCGTGGCCTGGCCGTTGTTGCGCATGACCAGGGCGCCATAGCCGATGCTGCCGATGCGGCCGTCCGACATGTGGGTATAGCTCACCTGCGCTTCGCGGTCGGCATGCTGGTACAGCGCCTCGGCGCGATCCCGGAAGTTCGGCGTCCAGATCAGCGAGAGGTTGAAGCCGAAGCCGTTGCGGCTGCTGAGGACGTTGCCGTACTTGGCATAGTCCACCCCGCCGCGAACGCTCCATTTCGGCGAGATGCGATAGGTGGCCGTCGCGTTGACGCGATAGGTGTCGCCGAATTGATCGCGGTTCTTCGAATAGGTGCCGCCGATCTGCAGCGTCAGCGCGCGGTTGATGGCGCGGGCATATTGCGCATCGACGCTGAGCTGGGTGCTGTTGTTCGGATCGTCGGTGCCGAGGTTGCCGAAGTTGCGGGACGTGTATTCGGCGCGCAGGGTAAACGAATCGAGCAGGCCGGCGCGGTCGAAGATCTGCTCGAAGGTGATCCCCGGCGCATAGCCGACGCCATAGCCCTTGGTATGGCTGATCCCGGCGTCGAGCCCGAGGCGGGAGCCCCGGCCGAAGAGGAACTGGATCTGCCCGGTCAGGACCTGGGTGACCTCGCTGACCTGCAGGCCGATGCCGATCGCCGGGGCATCGATGAAGGCCTTGCGGAAGAAGCCGGAGAAGGCGATCCGCCCGTCGTAGCTGGGCGAACGGCCGAACTGGCGGCTGGTCTTGCCGATATAGGCGGCATATTCGTAGTCGCCCGGCATGAGATCGATCGGATCGAGGTAGGACCGATAGGCCAGGGTCTGGATCGCCCCGGTCACGTCGCGGACCCGCACCTCGAGGTCGTTGCTGCCCGCGGTCAGCGGCAGCGAGCTGAGGTCGTAGGCGCCCGCCTGCAACTGGAACTGCTTGAGCAGGCTGCCGTTGCGATAGACGTCGACCGTGGCATCGTGCTGCAGCACCAGCTGGCGGTCGCCGCGCAGGATGGCCGGGCGGAACGGGTCGAACCGGATGCGCTGGCGCGAAACGCCAAGCCCGCCCATGCGGACGTAGGACTGGCGCGCCCGCGTCTCCATCTGGAGGTCGCCCAGATACCAGCGCCGGAACTCGCTCGGCTGGTCATAGACCAGGCGCACGTAGTTGCGATCGAATTGGTAAGAGCGCGAGGTGAAATCCATTTGCTGGGCAAGCTGGAAATCGCCTTCCAGCACGAAGTTGCCGAGCCGGACCGCGCCATCGAAATAGAACGCCGGCTTGTTCAGGCCCTTCTGCGCCGAATTGCCCCAGATATAGCTCGTGACCGCATTCACGTTAAGATAGGCGGAGAAATGCTCGGGCGCGGCGTCGGGCGGCTCCTCGTTGTAGCGCGGCGTGGGGAACAGCTCTTCCGTCGCCCGTTCGCTGGAATCGATCCGCAGCACGACGATGGCCAGCGCGCCGGGATCGTACTCCAGCGAGATGCCCGTTTCGGCCAGGTCCTTGCTCTCGAACATGGCAAGCCCGGCCAGGGCCGTGCTCAGCTTGGCCTTGGCGGCATCGTTCAGCAGCGGATCGATCAGCTTCAGGAAGCCGGCCGTCTCGATGACGAAGCGATCGTCGCGGGTCAGCAGCATCGTGACCTCGCCCAGCGGGCGGTCGCGATAGAGCATCGGCGCGGTCATATCGATGTCGCGGTCGTAGGGATTGATGTCCGGCCGCGGCGTCACGACCGTCGGCGGGGTGCCGGGCAGGGGCACGGCGGTGCCGGGGGCGGGCGCCGCCGGCATCGGCGCGGGCATGGGCACGGGCGTGGGATCGGACGCGGGTCCGGGCTGGGGCTGACCCGCCGCAGGCTGGCGCGGCAGCGGCACGTTCACCTGGGCCACGGCCGGGGCCGTAACCGCCAGAGCCAGGACCAGGCTCGTCAGCGGAAGGCGGATGCGCCGCATCCTAATTGGAGAACTCCACGGTGATCGGCTCCGGCCCGAAGGCGGTGCCGGTCTCGATGCGGAAGGTGCGGCGGCCGTTGACCGGCGCCAGATAGCCGACGCCGACCTCGCGGTTGATGTCCTCGGGGTTCTTGATCACGGTCAGCGGCTTGCCGGCGGTGTCCTTGCCCTTGATCGTCCAGCGCGCGCCGGCCAGCATCGCATAGCGCTTGCCGGTGTTGCTCAGCGTCACTTCCACGCCGGGCCGGGGGGAAAGGTCGACCGCGGCCGGCGCGGCGGCGCCGGGGACGGCCGGGGGCGCCTTGGGAGTGATCGTCGTCGGCTTGGCCGAAACGAGGCCCACCTTGGGCGTGGCGCGCGGCGGCGCGACGACGACCAGGGCCTTCATGTGATAGACGATCTGCACCTGCGCGGCGGCCGTGTTGGCCTCGCCCGGCGCGAGTTGCACCGGAAGCTGGTTGACCGAGACGTAATAGGCGCGCGAGGCGTCGAGGTCCTGGGCACCGAGCCATTGCACGCGCACGACCTGCCGCATGTTGGCCTTGAGCAGGCCCTGCGGCGGGAAGACCAGGAAATCGGCGTCCGCCGGGGTTTCGACCGGATTGCCCTTGTCGTCGAAATCGAGCCGGGTGATCTTTGTCTCGAACGCCAGGTCGGCCTGGTTGATGTTCTGGACCTGGATGCGGCCGACCGCTCCGGTGCCGGAAGACTGCATCTCCACCACCATGGGTGAGACGCGCATGGCCTGGGCGGAAATCGGCAAGCAGAGCAGCGCAAGCGCCGCCAGCAGCGCGGCAGCCCGTTCACGCAGTCCCGTCAAAGCAACAAGAAGTGTTGCCTGCCCCATGTCAATCGCCCCCGCGTATCGTATTACTTCATTTGTCCAAGAATAAAAAGGGGGAGGTTAATAACCTCCCCCTCTTCATCTGGCTAAACGCTTACCACGCCGCCAGGGACACGATGACCGCGTCGCTGTAGTTACCCGCGACCAGGCCCTTGGTCGGGGCCGGAGCAGTGATTGCCAGGTCGAACGACGAACGCCAAGCGCCCTGGCTCTTGTTCTCCCAGTCGTCATTGAGAGCAACCGTGATGTTCTGCGGCGTGCCCGCGCCAACACCCGAACCGATGCCGGTCCAGTTCGCCTGAATGGTGTACGGAATCCGATCGGTGAACTGGTTGCTGTCGTAGCTGCCCGGAGCCGAGTTCAGCAGACCGGCCGAGCCGTTCAGCTTGGCGACGGTAACCGTGTTGTTGGTGTTGCAGCCAGCGGTCGAGGTATTGATGTTCGCATTGATCGGCCCGACCTGATCGAAGGCCAGCGTCGAGTTGACGTTGTTGCCGGTCTGGATACCGATCGTGCCCAGATTGATGGTCTGGTTGAACGCACCGCTCGTGTCGGTGGTGGCATCACCCGCGTAGAACGAGCAGTCCTTCGAAACGCTGCCGTTCAAGGTGAACTTGGCGGTGACGGAGGTCTGATTGCCGTCGGTGTTGCCGGCGACGGTGCTGTCCTGCTCATAACGAGCGCCCTGCAAGTCGGCAGGGAGGTAGCTACGAAGCGCATCGGTGCCAATCCAAGGGGCGTTGACGATGGCCTGCCCAGCCGGCGTCGACGTGTTGATAGCGACGTTCGCGCTGTACGGTCCGATCCCAATACCATAAACGACCTTGTCGCTCGGGCCGGCGAGAGCGGCGGTCGAACCGACCACCATCGAAAGGGCGGTGGCGGCGCCCAGAAGCATCTTCTTGTTCATCATGTCTTCCTTTCAGAATGGGGTCGTGAATATTCCCCGCTTCACACC
>CAZFPW010000008.1:11329-13521 GCA_964520765.1 uncultured Novosphingobium sp. | reverse complement strand
TGTTCATCATGTCTTCCTTTCAGAATGGGGTCGTGAATATTCCCCGCTTCACACCTGTGGTCGCCCCTCCGGACCAAGAGGGGTTTCCCTTGCCGTTCCTGTCCATCGGCGTGGCGGCAGGAACGGGGAGCCCATTCTTGTTAAAGCCGGCAGCCGGGCCCCCCGCTGCCGTCCTGTTCCGTCAATCGATCATTCGGGCGATCATTCGGGCGTGACCGTGATCACGATGGTCTCCGAATAGTCGCCCGCCAGAAGCCCCGCCTCGCCCGAGGGCCGGCCCAGCGCGACGTTGAGCGTCATGCCCTGCGTCGCGATCCCGCCGGCGCTGCTGAACGTGCGCCCCGCCATGAGTTCACGGCTGTCGAAACTTGCGTCGACCAGCCATTCGGACGGTCTGCGGACCGGAATGGCGAGGCCGATGGTATAGGGAAGGCTGCCCGCGTAGGGGCCCTGGCCCTTCGGGAAGGCCAGGTTGGTCAGCCCGCCGTTGGCGGCCTGGACCTTGACCTGGAAAGGCACATTGCAGCTGAACCGCACCGCGGCGCTCACCTGAAGATCGGGACGCGTGAGGTCGCCGAAGTTCATGTCGCCGATGCCGCCCATGGCGCACTGCTGGCTGATCGTCCCGTGCACGAACATGTCGAGCGACTTGACGCCGATGATCGCCTCGGCCCGGGCCGAAACGCTGGTCAGCGCCCCGGCAAGGGCCATCGTTGCTGCAACCACGCGGAAGACGCGCGGCAGCACATATGCTGTCCTGAAAGCCACGATTTCCCCTGTCGCGAATTGTTAACTGCGTCTTAAGAATTTGGCTACTCGAAGCTCTGCGATGAGTCGAGGGCGATTAGATGGTTAAGCCGCCAGGGGTCTTTGGATCGCCGGATATAATCTTTGTTTTACAGCGATTTGATCGCCAACGTCAAAAATCCTGTAGTACAGTCTGTCCCGCGTTGACCCAGAAAAATTCCAATTCTTGTCAACCTGATAGCGGCGACTCGAAGGGTTAGGAGCGGCGAATCGAGTCGTGGTTGGCCCGTTAACCACACCCCGACACTTCATTTTCAACCGGCACTGCGATTTTCCCGTCACCGCTTTGTTGAGGTGTGGGAATGAACAAGAAGATCGGCCTTGCGATCGTCGGGATCGCGCTCTGCATGGGCACGGCCCAAGCTGCGTCGTCCGCACGTGGAACCTATTCGCTGCAGCTCGTGGTCCGGCAGACCTGCCTGATCCAGCACAGGCCGGCCCTTACCCAGCTTGGCGCGGGCGCCTATGGCCTTGGCGCGCTCAAGGAATATTGCAACGCGCCGGGCGGCTACGACGTGGTCGTCAGCTATTCGCCGGGCACGATGCACGGCGCGGTGATCCGCCTGGGCGGCGATTCCGTCACGCTCAACGGCTCGGGCACCGCGGTGATCTCCCACGCGCCGGGTCCGCGGATCCAGGATCGCGAACTGGTCGCCACTCCGGGCGCCGGAGGCTTCGATACCGACGTGCTGAACTTCCAGGCGGTCGCGAACTGAGGCGGCGGAAGACTATTCTTCCGCCACCCGCACCAGCAGCTTGCCGATATAGTCGTTGCCGGAAAACACCCCGGCGAACGCCTGGGGCGCCGCCTCCAGTCCTTCGACCACGGTTTCGGGGAAGGTCAGCTTGCCTGACCTGATCCAGCCGGCGATGTCCTCTATCGCCTGCTGCCCGCCGACCATGAAGCCGGCGAAGCCGCGCACTTCCAGGCCCTTGGCCATGACGGTGCGGAAGAAGCCTGGCAGGTGGTCGGGGCCCGGCCCCTCCATGCCCATGCCGTAATAGGCGATGTAGCCGCATAGCGGCATGCGCCCGCCCCGGTTGATCAGCGGCAGGACCGTGAGCGTAACGTCGCCGCCGACATTGTCGATGTAGACGTCGATCCCCTTGGGGCAGGCGGCCTTGAGCTGCTGGGCGAAGTCGGGGGCCTTGTAGTCGGCCGCGCCGTCGAAGCCCAGGTCCAGCAGGGCGGCGCACTTGCGCGGGCCGCCGGCGATGCCGACCACGTGGGCGCCCAGCAGCTTGGCGATCTGGCCGGCGATGGTCCCCACCGCGCCGGCCGCGGCGGAGATCACCACCGTCTCCCCGGCCTGGACCCGGCCGATCTCGATCACGCAGGCATGGGCGGTCTGCCCCGGCATGCCGAGCGCGCCCAGCGCGGTGGA
>CAZFPW010000008.1:0-11229 GCA_964520765.1 uncultured Novosphingobium sp. | reverse complement strand
GCCTGCTCGATCAGCGCGCGGTCGTCGCGGCATTCCTCCCAGAAGTGATAATGCGTCAGCAGGGCGTCGATGGTGATGCCGAGCTGCCGCCAGGTCGTGCCGCCGCCCGCGAAGATGATGAGCTTGCAGTAGGAGAAGATCTCCTCGTTGGTCAGCTTGCGGATCGTCCCGTCGGGATGCTTGAGGTCGTTTTCCAGCAGGCCGGTGATGACGTCGTCGCCGCCGTTGGCGCGGCGGTCCTCGATCAGCGCGTTCATGATCCGGTCGACCTCGGCGCGGGAGCGGGCCGCCTGCTCGGGCGTGACGGCATGGGCGCCGAAGGTGCTGTCGGTCAGGTGGCGGCGGAAGGTCAGCGCGTCCTCCCCCTCCAGCCCGATCGCGCGGGTGACGACATACATTGGCAGGCGCGCGCACAGTTCCAGGTTGAGGTCTGCGGCGTCCCGGCCCTCCAGCCGGCTGAGCAGCGCGTCGGCCGCCTCGTCGATCCAGCGGCGCTTCCACCAGTCGAGCACGCGGGGGCGCAGGAACAGCGGCTGGCCGACGGCGCGATAGGCCTTGTGCTCCTTGCCGACCATTTCGAGGATCGTCTTGCCGATGGCCTGGATGCCCCGGCTTTCCTTCATCACGGCGGAGGAAAAAGTCAGGTTCTCGCGAAAGCCGCGCTCGCAGGCGGCATAGGAGAACAGGGTCCATTGCTCGCGCTTGGGGCCGATGTAATGGGCCTCGTCGATCTCGGGCAGGCCGAGCAGGGCGCGCGGGCTGCCCTTCATCACCGGGGCGCGATCCCGCAGGGCGTTCAGCTCCGCCACATAGTTGCGGTCGTTCTCCAACCCCTTGTTCGCGTCCTGCTTGGTGGTGTCGAACATCTGGGCATAGCGTTCGTCCTCGGCGGTGAGGGTATCGGCCATGGCTCTCTCCTGTTGTTCGCTTATGCGAAATCTGATCTTTATATACGAATAGTTGCCAAGCTCGCCCCGAGTCAAGGATAAGGCCCGCCAAGCAAGGAAGGAATCCCATGGAGACGATAGCATTCGATCATGCCGGCGTGACGCTGAAAGGCCAGCTCGCACGCCCCGCCGCCGCGACGGGCCCGTTGCCGCTGGTTCTGGTGTTCCCATCGGCCCTGGGCCTGGGCGACCATGCGCTGGGCGCCGTGCGGCGGCTGGCCGACCTGGGCTATCTGGGCCTCGGCGTCGATATGTACGGCGATGGGCTCTACAGCGGCTACGAAGGCGACAGCCAGCAGGCCGGCGGCCATTTCGAGACTTTCCTCAAGCACCCGGAACAGCTGCGGGCGCGGGCGCTGGCCTGGCTCGACCAGGCGCGCAGCCTGCCCGGCGCCGATCCGGCGCGGATCGCGGCGATCGGCTACTGCTTCGGCGGGCACTGCGTGCTGGAGCTGGCCCGCACCGGGGCCGCAGTGAAGGCCGTGGTCTCCTATCACGGCATCCTCACCACGCGGCTGCCGGCTGAGACCGGGACGATCAAGGCGGAGGTCGTGGCCTATTGCGGCGGCAAGGACCCCTTCGCTCCGCTCGAGACGATCGACGGCCTGCGCCGCGAGCTGGAAGCGGCGGACGCCCGGCACCAGATCACGATCTTCGGCGACGTGGAACACAGCTTCACCGACCCGGACGCCGGGCGGATGAACCGGCCGGGCATTTCCTATGACCTGATGGCAGACCGAATATCCTGGGCAGGCACAATCGCCCTGCTGGACACGATTATGCGATAGGCTGTCTCAGTTCGCTATTGTGAAGCGCTATTCGCATGATAGTATAAGCAATCAGACCACCGCCGTCGTCATGCGACGGATCGTGGCGACAGATGGGAGATGATGCAGCCGCGTTTCCGCGGGTTTTCGGCGCGCGCCAACCTTGGCGCAGGCACCCCCGGCAGATCGACGGCACCACACGGTTCCACACGACAAGACCATGAAGGGGAGTATGGAATGAGGGCCAACCTTTACGCTTCCACCGGCATTGCCACCATGCTGCTGTTCGGCCTGGCGACGCCAACCTTCGCTCAGGACACGGCCGATGAAGCGGGCGCGCGCTACGACACGTCCGACATCATCGTCACCGCCCGGCGCACCGAGGAGCGCCTGCAGGACGTGCCGATCTCCATCACGGTCTATAACCAGGAGCAGCTCGACAACCGGAACATCGTCCAGGCGTCCGACCTGGCGACCTATACCCCGTCGCTGTCGGTCAACCAGCGCTACGGGCCGGAGAAAAGCTCGTTCGCGATCCGCGGCTTCAACCAGGATCAGAGCACGGCGCCCACGGTGGGCGTCTATTTCGCCGATGTCGTGGGCCCGCGTGCGCAGGGCGGCACGACATCGGGCAACACGGTCGGCCCCGGCGCCTTCATGGACCTTCAGAACGTCCAGGTGCTCAAGGGCCCGCAAGGCACGCTGTTCGGCCGCAACACGACCGGCGGCGCGGTGCTGCTGGTGCCGAACCGGCCGAGCGACCGGCTCGAGGGCTGGGTCGAAGGGCAGGTCGGCAGCTACAGCCTGCGCCGCGCCCAGGGCGTCCTCAACATCCCGCTGGCGGACACCTTCAAAGTCCGCGTCGCGATCGACCGCAACCGCCGCGAAGGCTACATGCGCAACCGGTCCGGCATCGGGCCGGACGACTACAACGACGTCAACTATTTCGCGGCCCGGCTCAGCATGCTGGCGGAGCTGACCCCGGACCTCGAGAACTACACGATCTTCACCTACAGCAATTCGTTCGGTCACGGCTATGCCGGGCCGATCGTGGCCTGCAATCGCGCGCTCAATCCGGGCGACCCGCTGTTCGATCCCGTCGCCTACGGAAACTCCGCCAATTTCCGCGCCACGGCCACGGCCGGACCGGCCTGCGACCAGATTGGTCGGGCCGCCGCGCGCGGCGACTCGCTGCTCGACGTCGACGTGGCGAACCCCGATCCGTACATCAGCCTGAAGCAGTGGCAGGTCATCAACACCACCACCTGGCAGGTCAGCGACACCGTCCGCATCAAGAATATCGCCAGCTACGGCGAGTTCCGCGAACGCGCCAGCTTCAGCCTCTACAGCGACAACTTCCGCACCAAGGCCGGCCAGCTCTTCCTGGCGGCGCCTCCGGGCACGCCGTTCAGCTACATCCTGCTCAATCCCGCCGGGAGCGAGGACAATGCCCAGCAATCGACCTTCACCGAGGAATTGCAGATCCAGGGCAATACCGGAAACGGCAGGCTGAACTGGCAGGTGGGCGCCTACTACGAGTCGTCCAAGCCGCTCGGCTGGACGCGCGGATACACCGCGCAGTACGCCAATTGCGCCGATATCCAGACCTTCGACTGCGCGGCCATGTTCCTGCCGATCGCCACGGGCGGCAACCTTTCCGATTCCAAGACCAAGCTCGATTTCACGAACATCGGGTTCTACGCCCAGGGGACCTACAAGTTCACCGACTGGCTCTCGCTCACAGCGGGCTTCCGCTACACGATCGACAAGATCCACGGGCAGAACGAGAGCACCCGGGTCAACTTCGATACCGGAGCCGGCGGCGTCATCGGCCGGGTCTGCAACGACTCCTTCCGCTTCAACGTGCCCGATGGGCCGGACCCGGACAGCCAGCCCGACGCGATGCCCGTCACCGACGGATCGCAGTGCCATTTCGAAATGGATCAGAACTCGGAGAAACCCACCTGGCTGATCGGGCTGGACTTCAAGCCCAGCGAGGACGTCCTGGTCTATGCGAAGTATTCGCGCGGCTATCGCCAGGGCGGCCTCAGCTTCACCAACGTCGGGCGCGAGACCTGGGAGCCGGAAAAGGTCGATTCCTATGAGATCGGGGCCAAGGCCAGCTTCCGCTCCGGCGGGGTCAACGGCTATTTCAACGTCTCGGGCTTCTACAACGACTTCACCAACCAGCAGGTCTTCTCCGCCGCGATCGGCGCGCCGGGCAGCGGCGTCGCGGGCGGCGCGGTGATCCTCAACGCGGGCAAGTCGCGCATCCAGGGCATCGAGGTCGACACCTCGGTCAACCTGTTCGACAACAGCCTGCGATTGGATCTGGGCTACACCTTCCTCGACACCAAGGTGCAGAAGATCACGGCCCCCGCCGCGGTGTTCCCCTTCGTCATGTATATCCCGCAGGTGGCCGAAGGCGGACCGCTGGTCCTATCGCCCAAGCATCGCCTGACCCTGTCGGCCAGCTACACGCTGCCGCTGGACGAATCGATCGGCAAGATCACGATCGGCGGAACCTACATCTATACGGACGAGCAGCTATCCAACAGCGCCACGCTGGGAGTGAAGCCCGATCCGCTGTCGCCCTACCAGCATGTGAACATCGGCACGCTGCCGGCGACCAACATCTTCAACCTCAACGTCAACTGGAACCGGGTGATGGGCTCGCCGCTCGACGCGGCGTTCTTCGTCACCAATCTGACCAACCAGATCTATCCGGTCCAGTACGGCAACGGATATGGCTCCGCCGGCTTCGAAACGCTGATCATGGGGCAGCCGCGGATGTACGGCTTCCGCCTGCGGTTCAACTTCGGCGGCTGAGCCCAGGGAATTCCCCGCGCCCTCCCTCCCGCGCGGGGAAGCCCCTTCCCGGGGGCGCCTTAAGCCACGCCCAGCAGGGCGTGGCTTTCGTGCCTCTCCACCGCGCGGCCAAGGCGGCCGACGAACATCTCGATGATCGGCGGATCGACCCGGCGGGTGATCGACCAGAGGTAATAGCCATAGATCGCCGCCTCGCGGTACTGACGCCAGGCTTCCTCGGCATCGGGCAGGTCGCAGCCCAGGCCGCGCATGGTCGCGAGGTAGTGGTCGAGCAGTCGGCGCTCCTCCCGCTCGGCCAGTTCGACGGGCAGGACCGCGCAGATGTGATAGGCAAGGTCGAGCGCCCAGCCCCCGCGCTGGAGGAGCTGCCAGTCGATCAGGCCGGTGCCCCCTTGCGCATCGCGGAAGATATTGCCGGCATGGGCGTCGCCGTGGACCAGGAACTGCGGCCGGGCGGCATCGCGCTCGGCCAGGGCGCGCATCCCCGCGCCCAGCCGGGCGGCGTTCCTGACCGCGTCGGACAACCCCTCGCCGCGCTTGCCGTCCAGCAACTCCTGCAGGGTCTCGACCGAGATGTACTGCATCCTGGCCAGCTCGGAAACGCGCGGGGTGATCCACTCCATCCTGTCGAGCATTCCCCGCCCCGCGTGGAGCGCGGCAAGCTGGTCGAGGCTGGCGGCGGCCTGGTCGGCGGTGAAGGGTTCGAGCGCGGAGCAGAACCGCGCGCCGGCGGCGATCAGGTCGCGCATCACGACCAGGCCCTGCATCCCTTCCCGGTCGGTGATCGCCGCGACGCAGACCGGCGTGCGCACGGCCACGTTCGGTCCGACCCTGGTATAGAAGTCGGCCTCGCGGATCATGGTCGCCCCGCCCCGGGCGGTCATTTCGTCCACGTCGAGCAGGCCCTTGATGCAGAAGGCCTGGGGATCGGCCAGACCGTCGAAGGTCACGGCGAAGCGGACCTTGGTGGCGACGGTGCGGATCACCTCCACGGTCTCCACGCCGGTCACCGCCCGGCCGCCGGAGACCGGGGCCAGGGATTCGGTCAGCCAGTCGGCGTCCAAAACGCCGTCAAGCGTCGCGGGAATGCGCAGAGTCTCCAGTGCGATCGAACCTTCCATCCGTGAATCCTCCACTTCCCAGCGCAGGGCGCCGCTCACCCTCCGCATAGTTCACTATTTCGTTAGTTTAGTCGCAATATCGAATTTGTTGCTTGAGTCCAGCCTTGCCGGCAGTCTATCGAACGCGCTGAAACCGCGCCCGCGCAGGCGCCGGTCTCACCGGGAGATGACGATGACGAAGCCGCTGGAAGGCATCAAGGTTGTGGAAGTGGCGATGTGGGCCTTCGTCCCGGCGGCGGGCGGCATGCTGTCCGACCTGGGCGCGGAGGTCGTCAAGGTCGAGCCGCCGACGGGCGATCCGATCCGCGGCCTCCAGATCGGCGGCACCGAGACGACCGGAAAGCGGCAGCTCGACTTCTCCTGGGAATCCTACAACCGGGGCAAGCGCTCGATCACGCTCGACCTCAAGCAGGACGCCGGACGCGACGTGCTGATGAAGCTGCTGGAGGACGCCGATGTCCTGCTGACCAACCTGCTCCCGCCCGCCCGGCTGTCCATGGGCATCGACGAGGAGACGATCCGCGCCCGCTTCCCCCGCCTGATCTACGCCACCGGCAGCGCGGTGGGCCAGAACGGCCCGGAAAGCCACAAGGGCGGCTTCGACGCGATCACCTTCTGGGCGCGCGGCGGGGTGTCCTCCTCCATGACCGATCCCGACGCCGAGCATCCGGTGGGCCCGCCGGGACCGGCCTTCGGCGACACGCTGAGCGGCGCGATGCTGGCCGGCGGGATCTGCGCGGCGATCGCCAAGCGGGCCATGACCGGCGAGGCGTCGAGCGTCGACGTCTCGCTGCTCGGCGCGGCGCTCTGGGCGATGCAGCGCTATACCGCCCAGGCCACCGACCTCGGCGTCGACCGTTTCCCGCGTCCGCCGGTGGACAAGCCGAACAATGTGCTGGTCAACGCCTATCGCACCAGCGACGGGCGCTTCCTCTCGCTCTGCATGCTCCAGGCCGACAAGTACTGGGGCCGGTTCTGCGAGGTCGCCGGGCGGCCCGACCTCGCCGCCGATCCCCGCTATGCGAGCGCCGCCGCGCGCAAGGAGAACCTCGACGCCTGCGTCGCGGACCTCAAGGCCCTGTTCGCCAGCCGGCCGCTGGCCGAATGGCGCGAGATCCTGGGCCGGCAGGACGGCCAGTGGGACGTGGTCCAGCACGTCGGGGAGATGAAGGACGACGTCCAGGTCCAGGCCAATTCCTATCTCCAGCGCGTCGACTACGGTGACGGTACGACGATCCCTCTGGTCAGCGTGCCGATGCAGTTCGACGGCCAGGCCCTTTCCGCCCGCCGCTCGCCCGAGCTGGGCGACAGCAGCGACGCGATCCTGGCAAGCCTGGGCTACGACGAGGACGCGATCATCGACCTCAAGGTGCAGGGCGTGGTCTTCTGATGGATCGCAAGCTTCCCAAGCTGACGCCGGAGACGGCGTTCTTCTGGACCTCCGGCGCGGACGGCCGCCTGCGCATCCAGCGCTGCGGCGACTGCGGGCGCTGGCAGCACCCGCCCTTCCCGCGCTGCGCGGCCTGCGGAGCCGAGAACGTGGCGCCAGGGCCGGTCTCCGGGCGCGGCCGGATCGCGACCTACACGATCAATTTCGAGCCGTGGTATCCGGGCCTCGCCGTGCCCTTCGTCTTCGCCGCGGTCGAGCTGGAGGAACAGGCCGGGCTCTACGTCTTCTCCAATGTCGACATGCCGGTGGCCGAAGCGCGGATCGGCGTTCCGGTCGCGGTCTATTTCGAGCGGAGCGAGGACATCTGGCTGCCCCTGTTCCGCCCCGAGGCCCAAGGCGGCCAAACGCATGGCTGACCATGCCGAAAAGCAGGTCTGCATCACCGGCGCGGCCCAGTCCGAGGTCGGCCGGCCCTCGTCGCGCTCGGCCCTGCAACTGACCCTCGACGCCTGCCACGCCGCCGTCGCCCAGGCCGGGCTGACGATGGACCAGGTCGAGGGGATCGGCACCTATCCCGGCAAGTTCGCGGAAGGCGGCGGGATCGGGCCGGTCGGCACGACCGAGGCGGCCTTCGCGCTCGGCATCAAGCCGCACTACGTGATCTCGTCGGGCGACGGGCATTCGCACCTCGGCCCGGTATTCGCCGCGATCCTGGCGATCGCCAACGGCCTGGCCCGCCACGTCCTGATCTTCCGCACGGTCGCCCAGGCCACCGCCCGGCTCGCCTCGCGCCAGTCGACCCTGCTCTCGGGCGGCTCCACCCGCGTCGACGGCAACAACGCCTGGTCGGTGCCCTTCGGCGCGGTTTCCCCGGTCAATACCTTCGGGCTGTTCGCCCAGGCCTATTTCGACAAGTACGGCGCGACCTCCGAGCAGCTCGGCTGGATCGCCGTCAACGGCCGCCGCCGGGCGATGCAGAACCCCAACGCGATCTACCGCAAGCCGCTCACCCTCGACGACTATCTCGCCTCGCGCGTGATCTCCTCGCCGCTGCGGCTCTATGACTGCGATTCCCATATCGACGGCGCGACGGCGATTCTCCTGTCGCACAAGGACGCGGCGAAGGACCTCAAGACCCCGCCGCTCCATATCGAATCGATCGGCATGTCCCTGGGCGGGCTCGGCGCGGGCGTATTTGAGGGCGATTTCACCAGCTGGGCGGCCGACCGCGCGGGCGAGGTGCTGTGGTCGCGCACCGACCTGAAGCCAGGGGACGTCGACTGCGCGCAGATCTACGACGGCTTCTCGATCCACACCCTGCTCTGGCTGGAATCGCTCGGCCTCGTCGGCCGGGGCGAAGCGGCGCGGTTCGTCGAAGGAGGCAGGCGGATCGACCTGGACGGCGAACTGCCGCTCAATACCGGCGGCGGCCAGCTCTCGGCCGGGCGCTTCCACGGCTACGGCCATGTCCACGAGGCCTGCGTGCAGCTCTGGGATCAGGGCGGGGAGCGGCAGGTGAAAGGCGCGAAAACCGCCGTCGTCGCCTGCGGCGGCTACGGCTTCGGCGCGATGTTGCTGCGACGCGACTGAACGCATCGGGCGCCTTGACTCATTCGTTCATAACTGCGATATTCCGTTCACGATTTCGAATATAGATTCCCGCGAGAGGAGACTGGGAGATGAGCGAAGCTGATCCCGCATTCGGCAGCGCCACCAAGGCCGACTGGAACCTGGGGCCGATCTTCGACGCCGACGCGCACATCGATCCGCCGCACGACATGTGGAAGGAATACCTGCCCCAGTCGCAGAAGCACAAGGCGCCGGTGATCGAGCATGGCGAGGACTGCGACTACATCCTGTTCGAGGGCAACCGCCGCCCGGTGATGATGATCAACAACCAGGCGGGCCGCGACGGCAAGAACTTCAAGATGAAGGGCCGCCTGTCCGAGCAGCGCAACACCTACGACCCGGCCAAGCGCCTGGCCGACATGGACCTCGACGGGATCGACCAGGCGATCCTGTTCGGCGGCGGCCCGCTCGGCTCGTTCGACAACGACCTCTATCTCGCCAGCTTCGAGGCGTTCAGCTCCTGGGTGATGGACTGGGCCTCGAACGCCCCGCACCGTCTCTTCCCGGTCGGCCACGTGCCGATGCGCGACATCGACGAGACCATCAGCCACGTCCACCGGCTGGCCAAGATGGGCTTCAAGATGATCCAGCTTCCGGCCTTCCCGCAGAACGCGGAAGCCTGGAAGACCTCTTCCGAGATCAAGAACATGAAGTCGGGCCAGGTCTCGGCCCAGACCGGCGACCCCAAGGGCGCGCTGCAATACTACCAGCCCGAGTTCGACCGGCTGTGGAAGGTATTGTGCGACTACGGCATGGTCATCACCTTCCACCTCGGCGCGCGGGTGCCGCGCTTCGGGGAAAAGCAGCACTTCCTGCCCGACATGCCGATGAGCAAGCTCAACATGGCCGAGCCGATCGGCATCTTCATCTTCAACGGGATCTTCGACCGCTTCCCCGACCTGCGCATCGGCTCGATGGAATCGGGCGTGGGCTGGTTCGCCTGGTATGCCGAATATTGCGACCGCACCTGGGAAAAGCAGCGCTATTGGGTGGACAGCGTGATCGACCGGCCGCCGAGCGAATATATGGACAGCAACGTCTGGGGCTCGTTCATCCAGGATCGCACCGGCATCCTTTCCCGCAACCTGCCGGGCGGCCGGAACATCATGTGGTCGTCGGACTATCCGCACTCGGAAACGACCTTCCCGAACAGCCACGCGGTCATCAAGCGCGACTTCGCCGGCGTGCCCGACGCGGACGTGCGCGACATCATCTGCAACAACGCCAAGAAGTTCCTGCGGATCTCGTGATGGCAACCTCGGCCGTGAACGACGTCCTGCTGGCGGACGATCCGCTCTACAAGGAGCTTTACGACGTCCGCCGCGAGGCGGAGGCGATGGGCAACCTCGTCGAGCGGGACATGAGCGGAGAGATCGCCGCGCTCCAGGCCCAGGCCCCGGTCCACCGGGGCAAGCTGCGCGAGCTGCTCGGCCTGCCCGATCACAACCGGCACTACCTGTCGGCCGGGCGGCAGCACTATGCGGTGCTGAGCTACGAGGCCTGCGACGCCGCCTTCCGCCAGCCCAAGCTGTTCTCCTCGCGGATCGTCCATCATCCCAACGAGCACAACGAGCTGTCGATGGGCATCCTCGAGATGGACGGCTCGATGCACCGCGCCTACCGCCGCACGATCCAGCCCAAGTTCATCATGCCCGAGGCGCTGGGCTGGTGGCGCCAGCGCAAGGTGGACGACATCGTCGGCCGCCTGATCGAGCGGATGCGGGATTGGGACCGCGCCGAGCTGAACCTCGATTTCTGCGCCCGCATCCCGGTCTATACGATCACCACCGCGATCGGCATGGAGGGCGACGACGCCCTGGTGTTCCGCGACGCCTTCGTGAAGAGCGGCGGCATCGCCAACCGCCCGATCGAGGAGATGCGCGAAGCGTCGGCCACGGTGCAGCGCATGCTGCTCGACCTGATCGCCGCGCGCCGCGCCGAGCCGGGCGACGACCTCATCAGCTTCCTCCTCGCCGCGCGGCTGCGGATGAAGGACGAGGAACCCAGGCCGCTGACCGACCGCGAGATCATGAACACCGCGCGGCTGGTCATGGTGGCGGGCGGCGGCACGTCCTGGCGGCAGATGGGCATCGCCCTGTGGGCCCTGCTCAGCCACCGGGACCAGCTCGAGGAAGTGAAGGCCGACCGCTCGCTGATGGACCAGGCGATCGAGGAAAGCCTGCGCTGGAACCCCACCGCGCCCCTGTTCTACCGGATGATCGAGCAGGACACCGAGTTCTTCGGCGTGCCGATGAAGGCGGGCGAGGTGCTGGAACTGGGCCTCGGCGCGGCCAACCGCGATCCCAGCCGATGGGAGCGGCCCGACGAATACGACCTCCACCGCCCGGCCATGACCAACCTCGCCTTCGGCCTGGGCACGCACCGCTGCCTCGGCATGAACGTCGCCAGGGTGGAAATCGGGGTGGGCATCAACGCCCTGCTCGACGCCTTCCCGAACCTGCGCCTCGATCCGAACGAGCCCGCTCCGTTCCTGACCGGCGGGCTGGAGCAGCGCGGGATCAGCGGGTTGCCGGTGCTGCTGCGCT
>CAZFPW010000007.1:0-31513 GCA_964520765.1 uncultured Novosphingobium sp. | reverse complement strand
AGGTGATGCAGGCCCGGCCGTTGCGGCCGATCGGGGTGAGGAACGGATGGTCGCCAGTCAGCACTTCACCCGACGCATTGAGAACGCCGAGCTTTCCGTCCGGATTATCGTAGAGAGCGAAGGCGGGAATGCGATCGTCGGCATCCGCGTCCCACCATTTCGGCACGGAGCGCGGAACCGTATCGGCGACCTGGGCGACCGAAGCCGCTCCCGCGACAAGAAAGCCGACGCCCAAGGCGGCCCGGCCAAGGCGTTTCCGCCAGGGCACGGGCATCGCGTTGCGGCGTCGGCTCATTTCACATCACCACTTCTTGGTGACGCTGAGGGAGACCATACGACCCAGCGCGCTGGCGCCGCCCGGATCGTAGCCCCCGTCGATGTTGACGAAGGGCGGGTCGCGATCGAACAGGTTGGAGACATCGACGCCAAGGATGAGTCCCTTCGCGAACCCCGCGTCGAACTCGTAAGACAGGTTGGCGTCGAAGGTCGTCCACGACGAAACGTTTTGCACCGGCGTCACCAGGTCGTTCTTGTACCCGTTGAAGTAGTTCATCGTCAGGCCTGCGGCCAGCCCCCCGATCCGCGCATTGGCGAAGGCGCGCGCCCGGAACTTCAGCGGATAGTTGATGTAATTGTTCCGATCGATGTACGGCGCGGTCGGCGTTACCTGGGTGATGTACTTGGTGAAGTACGACCCATCGAGCCCGACGTTGACGTCGGCCTTGCCCAGGTCGAAGCGGTAGTTCGCCGTGAAGTCGAAGCCCCGGACCTTCGTGCCGCCCAGGTTCGCCGGCGTGATGTTGATGATGTAGTTCACGATGGCGGGCACCGTCCCGCTGATCGGCAGGCCGCTATTGAGCAGCGCGTCGATCTGCGCCTGGGTCGGGTTGCGGATGATCTGATCCCGATAGAGGCTTTCCTGCTGCAGGATAGTCGTGCCGAGCTGGACCACCTGGTTGTCGTAGTCGAGCGAGAAATAGGTGAGGCTCAACGACAGGTCGGGCAGGCTGACCGGATTGATCTTGGCCCCGAACGAATAGGTCTTGGCCGTTTCCGGCTTCAGCGGCGCGCTGAACAGCGAATAGGACAAGCCGGTGCTCGTGCCCGTCGGAGACAGGGGATCGGCCAGGTTCTGGGCCGTCACGCTCGCCCCCGGATTGAGCTGGTCGGACAGGGTCGGGGCACGGAAGGAGGTGCCGAAGCTGGCGTTGAAGGTCAGGCCGTCGACCGGCACCCAGGTCAGGCCGAACTTCGGGTTCACCGTATCGCCGACGTCGTTGTAGCTGTCGACGCGAACCGCGGCGGAAAGGTCCAGCCGCCGGAACCCGGCAGTAGCGTTGTCCGCGCCGAAGATCGGGACATAAAGCTCGGCATAGCCGGATTTCACCTTGCGGGTCGCCTCGACCACCGTGTGGGTCGGGGCCGGGACCGTGCCGCGGATCGTATCGACGAACATGTAGAAGTCGCGATATTCGCCCCCGATGGCGAGCCTCACCTCGCCGCCCGGCAGGGAGAATAGCGGGCCGTCGGCACGAAGTTCGACGCCGGTGCTGTGATTGCGGAAATTCGGATTGAACAGGCCGTTGAAGATGCCCGCGATCACCGCCGGATTGGTGGCTCCGCCCACGCCGAAGGGATTGAGCGCCGTAGTCGGATCGCTGCTCGCCAACGCAGCGTTCAGCGCGGCGTTGTTGATGGCATCGCGATAGATGTATTCCTTCACATCGCCGTGGGACACGGCCAGTTCGGCCTTCCAGGACCCCGGCAATTCCACCCGCACCCCGGCAGTACCGGAAACGATCCGGGTGAAACCTCGAGTCACGACCGGGCCGAAATCCTTCAGGAAGTTGAATTCGACGACCTCGGACGCGGGAGTGGTGCCGGGCGGCGAAATGAAGAACGCATTGCTGGAGGGAACGGTATAGGCGTTGGCGATCGGCGCGTTGCGCGCGTTGAAGTCGCGGCGCGAAAAATACCCTTCGGCGAACAGTTCTATGCCGTCGCTCAGTTCCTGCCGGGCGGTCAGGACCACGCTGTGCTTGCGCTGTTGCGGAAGGATATCGGCGACGCGGCTGATCTCGCAACGGTTGCGGGTGTCCGCCGCCATGGTCGGCAGCGCATGATAGACGCCGTTCACCAGGACATTGCCGGGATTGCAGTTGGGAGAGCGATAGTCCCTTCCCCCGAAGGCGGTCAGGTCCGAGCGGAAATAGTCGCGCTCCAGGCCCTCGAGCCGGCCGGTGCGGACATATTCGTAGGCCAGCATGACGTTGCCGGTCGACCAGCTGGCGCCCAACAGCTGGGCGACCGAAAGGCGATCATAGCCATCGGCCATGCCATAACGGACGCGCGTTTCCGCGCCCGAATAGTTCCGCTTGAGGATCAGGTTGGCGACGCCGGCGATCGCATCGGAACCGTAGATCGCCGAAGCGCCATCGGGAACAACCTCGATGCGCTCAAGCGCGATGGTCGGGATCGCCGAGGGATCGACATAGATGCCGCCCGCGCTGCTGGCGATCATCCGATGGCCGTTGAGCAGGACGAGCGTTGCGACGGGGCTCACGCCGCGCAGGTTGATCGCGCTGCTGCGCGCCAGATTGCCGGTGTTGACGCCCTGCACCGCGACGCGCGCCTCATCCACGCCGATGCTAGAAATCTGCGGAACCTGCTTGAGAATGTCCGCGACGTTGACGGCGGTGTTGTTCTGCAACGAGGCCTGGCTGACGGCCACGACGTTCGACCCGACCGGGGCGACGCCGCGAATGCGGGTGCCGGTAACGGTGATCTCGTCGCCCAGGGGCGCTTCGTCGGCCCCGGCACTCTGATCCATGACGGGATCGCCCTGCGCCCAGGCCGCCGCAGGCAGCGCCCCCGCAAAGGCCAAAGCGGCGACGCCGCATCCCAGCAAACGTTGGCGGCGATGATTGCGCCTCATCCGAACCTCCCCTGAAGGCGAGGGCTACGCCTCGCTCTGAACGAAAAATCGCGGCCCGGGACGACGACCTTGCCTCGTCGCACATGGGCCGAGGCGATCTATCGATCACTCGGAAGGTCAGGTCAACAAAATTTGTAAACTAGTAGTAATTTTAATGGAGCCGCCGGGCCTCTTATAGAGCCAGGTCGAGCGCGCGCCCCTCAAACAGGCGGTCCATCGAGCCCTGCAGGTGCCGCCGCATGGCCTCTCGCGCCGCCTCCGCGTCGCGGGCGCGGATCAGCTCGTATATCCGGCGATGCTCATCGAGCACGTTCACCAGCCCCGACCGATCTCCGATCAGGGTCTGGCCATGGAACTTCATGCCGACATTGATGTGATCCTTGAGCGCCTGCATCGACGACAGATGGAAATAGTTGTTCGCCGCCCGCGCGATAGCGATGTGATAGGCATAGTCCGCATCCTCGCGATGCTGCCGCGCCGCGGTCGTGTCCTTGAGCAGGTCGAGCGCATTGGCGATCGCCCCGAGCGCCGCGTCGTTCCAGCGCAGCGCAGCGTAAAAAGCGTTGTCAGGCTCGATACTTATGCGAAACTCGTAACACCGCTGCACGTCCGCGATGGTGCCCACGGGGGCATAGCGCAAGCGGTCCTCACCCTGGGCCATGCGCACGAAGCTGCCCGCGCCGCGCCGCGAGTAGATCACGCCGTCATCCCGCAGCAGGCCGAGCGCCTCGCGCACGATCGGGCGGGAGACATTGTACATCGCGGCCAGTTCCAGCTCCCCCGGCAAGCGGGCGTCGGTGCCGAACTCGCCGGCGGAAATCCGGTCCAGCAACTGATCCCGCACCCGCCGGACCAGCGCGCTAATCCGCGGAGCCTGGGGCGGCTCGGCAGCGCCGTCAGATTGATTCACATCTGCCCCTTTCCACTCATACGATGTTCATATCCCCGAACATTCGGCCAGCCAATAAAATTGCCGCCCCTCACGTGTCATCTCGGATTTCCCATTTTTTAGGTTTTTTATCAGATATATAAACTAACATCACCCCATATACATTACAACTCATTGACATGATGGGGGCCTTATGGGATTTGCATCGCGCAAGGTTTGGAAGGCGCGATTTGCATCCGGTGGCGATCCTGGCTGACGATATGACCGGCGCGCTCGACGCGGCCGCCCCCTTCTGCGCGACCGGACGGACGGCCACCGTCCTCTGGCGCGAGGGCGGCGCGGACGGCGCCTTCGTTACCGCCTGGGACGGCGCCATGCGCGAACTTCCGCCGCCCCAGGCGCGCCGGCGAACCGCGCAGTTCGCCGCGATCCTGCGCGACGCTGCGCCCGACGCCGTGCATTTCCTGAAGATCGACAGCCTCCTCAGAGGAGCGGCGGCCGCGATGGTCGCGGCCATGGTCGACGAGCTTGCGCCGCGCGCCTGCGTCATGGCCCCGGCCTATCCGGCGCATGGCCGGCTGACCCGGCATGGGCGCCAGTTCGTGCGCCAGCCCGACCATGCTCTCGCGCCATGCCCCGACATCGCCGCCGCGCTCGCCGCCCTCGGATACGATTGCACCATCCGCGACTCCGGCGACGCGATCCCTCCCGGCATCAGCCTGTGGAATGCCGAAGCGGACGCCGACCTCGATCGCATCGTCGCGGCGGATTGCGGAGGGCCGATCCTGTGGGTCGGCAGCGGGGGGCTTGCCGCCGCCCTGGCCCGGCGAACGGGAGCGGCCTCCAAGGCGGCCGCCTTCACTCCCCCGCAATTGGCCCTGGTCGGCACCAACCATCCCGCCACCGTCGCGCAGATCGCCGGAACGACGGCCCGCCTGCTGCCCATCGATCCGGCCGACGGGCTGAGCGGCCTGGCCGCAATCATCGCGTCCGGCCAACCCGCGGTGCTCACCGCGAACCTGCCTGGCGATGCAAGCCGCAGCGAGGCCGCGAAGCAGATCGCGCAGCTTTGCACCAGGATCGCACCGATGCTGGGCCGGGCCCGCTCGCTGCTCGTCACGGGGGGCGAGACCTTGCGCGCGCTGTGCGAAGCCAGCGGCGCCGAGGCGCTCGATCTCCTGGGCGAGGTCGAAACCGGCGTGCCCGTCTCGACCGTTCGGGGCGGCTGCCTCGACGGGATCACTCTCGTATCGAAATCGGGCGGCTTCGGTGATCCGGGCCTGTTCGCCCGACTGCTCGCCAATCCCGAATGCAAAAGGGTTCCAGCTTGAAAACGCACCTGGCCATCACGATGGGCGATCCGGCGGGGGTCGGCCCGGAAATCATCGCCAAAGCCTGCGCCGGGCTTGCCGACCGCTTCGCCGCCGGCAGCCTGCGCGCCGTCATCATCGGCAACGTCCCCTCGCTGCACGCCGCGCGCGACGCCTTCGCGCCGGGCCTCGACCTTCCCACGGTCGACGAGAGCGACGATTGGCCCGCGCTGTGCTGCCTCCAGGTCGGCACACCCCAGCCGGACATCCGCCTTGGCGAGGTCTCGGCCGCCGCCGGGAACTTCGCGTTCCTCGCGGTCGAACGGGCCGTTCGCCTGGCCGAAGCCGGACGCGTCTCCGCGATCGTCACCGCCCCGCTCAACAAGGAAGCGCTCAACCTTGCCGGGCACCGTTTCTCGGGACACACCGACATGCTGGCCGCGCTGACCGGCGCATCCGGCTCGGTCATGATGCTGGCCCACGGCAACATGCGCGTCAGCCACGTCACGACCCATGTCGCGCTGGCAAGCGTGCCGCAGCGCCTGACCGCCGACCGGCTGCGCTACGTCATCGACCAGACCGACGCGGCGCTGAAGATGCTCGGCCTGCCGCGCCGCCGCATCGCCGTCGCCGCTCTCAACCCGCATGGCGGCGAAGGCGGGCTATTCGGGCGCGAGGACATCGAGGTGTCCGCGCCGGTGATCGCCCAATGCAATGCCGCGGGCATGGACGTCCGCGGACCCGAACCGGGCGATACGGTGTTCGTCAAGCTCCGGGCAGGCCAGTTCGACGCGGTCGTCGCCATGTATCACGACCAGGGCCATATCCCGGTCAAGCTGCTGGGCTTCCACGTCGATCCGGCAACCGGGCGCTGGGATTCGCTGTCCGGGGTCAACATCACGCTGGGGCTGCCGGTCCTGCGAACCTCGGTCGATCACGGCACCGCCTTCGACATCGCCGGCCAGGGCATCGCCAACGAGCTGAGCCTGATCGAGGCGATCGACTATGCCGAACGGCTCTCTCCCAAGCTGGCGGGAGCGCAGGCATGAACGAGGGCGCATCGATCCACGCACCGATCCAGCTGTTCCAGCCGTCCGAAATCAGCTTCGGCTCGGGCACCGCTGCAAATGTCGGGAAGTGGCTCTCCGACCGGAAGTGCCGGCGCACCTTGATCGTCACCGATCCGTTCAATGCCGCCCGCGTCGCGACGCTCGGCATCGAAGGCGCGGTTTCGGTATTCGCGGAGATCGCCACGGAACCCGATGATGCTACTCTCCTCGCGGCAATCCGGCAGGCCGAGCACTTCGGCCCCGACGCGGTGGTCGGATTTGGAGGAGGTAGCGCGATGGACGTCGCCAAGCTCTGCGCCGTCCTGCCGGGAAGCGGGCTGGACGTGCACGATGTCGTCGGCGTGGATCGCACGCCCGCCCGGACGATCAGGCTCGTCCAGGTGCCCACGACCTCCGGCACGGGCAGCGAGGCGGGAATGCGCGCGCTGGTCACCGACAAGCGGACCGATGCGAAGCTGGCGGTCCAGGCGGCCGCGATGCTGGCGGATCTGGCGGTGGTCGATCCCGACCTGACCCTGACCGTGCCGCCCGCGCTCACCGCCGCGACCGGCGTCGATGCCTTGGCCCACTGCGTCGAGGCCTATACCAGCCGCCGCGCCCATCCGGCCATCGACCTCTACGCGATCGAGGGAATCCGCCTGATCGGCCGCCATCTCGCCACGGCGATCGCGGACGGCGGCAATGTCGAGGCGCGCGCCGCGCTGTCGTTGGCCTCGCTCTATGGCGGCTTTTGCCTGGGGCCGGTCAACACGACGGCGGGGCACGCGGTCGCCTATCCGCTCGGCACTCGCTATCGCGTCCCCCACGGCGCGGCCAACGCGCTGATCTTTCCGCATACGCTGGCCTTCAACGCCGTGGCCGTGCCGGAGCGGACCGCGCAAGTGCTCGACGCGCTGGGCCTGCCCGCCGCGACCGATCCGGACGCGATCCGCCAGGCGACCGGCG
This sequence comes from uncultured Novosphingobium sp., assembly GCA_964520765.1. Taxonomy (GTDB): domain Bacteria; phylum Pseudomonadota; class Alphaproteobacteria; order Sphingomonadales; family Sphingomonadaceae; genus Novosphingobium. Next base: position 24,364 of record CAZFPW010000007.1, on the reverse strand, counting down.
ACTATTGCCGGCGGCTCGGCTGCGAGATGGCGATGAGCAACTATGGCGTCGCGCCGGGCGAGCTGGCCGCGATGGCAAACGAGGCCAACCAGATCCGGCGGCTGCTGGACAACAACCCGCGGGACATCGGCGAAGCCGACATCCTGGCGATCTACGAGGCGGCGATCTGACCGCAACGCGCAGGGGCGACTGCAACGGCAGGGCCTGAGGAGAGGATAGATGCATCACTTCAGTGCAAACGAGAGCGCGATCATCCTGGCGGCGGCGGCGGTCTATATCGCGATCACCGCCTGGCTGACCTATCGCCTGCGAAGCCGCAGCAATTCAGAATTCATGACCGCCTCGCGGGCGATGCCGGCGATCGTCGTCGGCATTCTGCTGATGTCCGAGTTCATCGGCGCGAAGTCGACGATCGGCACCTCGCAGGAGGCGTTCAATTCGGGCATGGCCGCGGCCTGGTCGGTGCTGGGGGCCTCGATAGGCTTCCTGCTGTTCGGGCTCTTCTTCGCCCATCGCATCTACAATTCCGGCGAATACACGATCTCCGCGGCCATATCGCAGAAGTACGGCCGGGGAACCATGGTCGCGGTGTCCCTGATAATGATCTATGCCCTGCTGCTGGTGAACGTCGGCAATTACATCAGTGGCGCCGCGGCGATCGGCACGGTGATGCGCGTCGACCTTCTGCCCGCCATGGCGATCATCGCGGCGGTATCGACCTTCTTCTATTTCTACGGCGGCCTGAAAGGCATCGCCTACATCACCTTGTTGCACAGCGCCTTGAAGCTGGCGGGCATCGCGATCCTCGCCGCGACCGCGCTATACCTGACAGGCGGGATCGCGCCGATGCGGGCGGAGTTGCCGGCGACCTATTTCACCTGGGACGGCGAGATCGGCTGGGCGACGATCATCGCCTGGACCATCGGGACGATCGGCGCTATCTTCTCGACCCAGTACATCATCCAGGCCATCTCCTCGACCCACAGCGCCACGGCCGCTCGCCAGGCCGCGCTCTACGCCGCGCTGTTCTGCGCTCCCCTCGGCATCCTGCTGGCGATCGTCGGCGTGGCGGCGCGCTATCTGCGCCCTGACCTCGACAGCCTCTATGCCCTGCCGATGTTCCTCGAACTGATGCCGCTGTGGATGGCGACGGTCGTCACGATCTCGCTGATCGCCTCGATCTTCGTCAGCGTGAGCACCGTGGGCCTGGCGATCACTTCGCTCATCATCCGCGACTTCTACGTGCCCCACGCCAATCCCACGCCGGCCCAGGAATTTCGCGCGACCCGGATCGCCGCCCTGGTCATCGCGGTCGTTCCCCTGATCTTCGCCTTCTTCGTGCCGGAAATCCTCAAGCTGTCGTTCTTCACCCGGGCGCTGCGGCTTTCGATCTCGATCGTTGCGGTGATCGGCTTCACCCTGCCGTTCTACGCCAGCGGGCGCGGCGCGACGCTCGGCCTCGTGGGCTCGGCCGTGGCGACGACGGCCTGGTATCTGGCCGACAATCCCTACGGGATCGACAACATGTACATCGCCATCGTCGTGCCGCTGATCGTCATGGCGGTGGAACGGCTGGTCCCTCGCAAGACGCTCGAGGCCGAGCCCGCCACGGAGGGTCAGCCATGAGCCGCGAAGGCCCCGCCCCGATCTTCGACGGCAGGCTGCGCCCGCGCGACGAACCCGGCCTGGCCGAGGCGTTCCTGCCCGTGGCCTGCCCCCAGAACCACGCCGCCAACCTGGCTTCGTTGCCCGGCGGCGATCTCGGCTGCGTCTGGTTCGGCGGAACCCTGGAAGGCAAGTCGGACATCTCGATCTGGTTCTCCCGCCTCGCGAGGAATTCGGACCGCTGGAGCGAGCCCGTGCGGCTCTCGAACGATCCTGACCGTTCGGAGCAGAACCCGATCCTGTTTCAACAGCCGGGCGGGCCTCTGTGGCTGATCCACACCGCCCAGTTCTCCGGCAATCAAGACACCGCCATCGTTCGCCGCCGGCTATCGCACGACGGCGGCGCGACCTGGGGGACGGTCGAGACCCTCTTCGCGAGGGAACCGGGCAGCGGCATCTTCGTGCGCCAGCCCCCGGTCGTGACGTCCAGCGGCGCTTGGCTCCTCCCGGTGTTCGACTGCCCGACGCCGCCCGAAGGCGGGAAATGGGTGGGCGACGCCGATACCAGCGCGGTGATGCGCTCGACGGACGAAGGGCGCAGCTGGACCAGGCACGCCGTGCCGGGCAGCCTCGGCCAGGTGCACATGAGCATCGCGACCGCGCCCGACGGTTCGCTGGTCGCCCTGTTCCGCAGCCGCTGGGCCGACCATATCCATCTCAGCCGCTCGCACGACGACGGCGCCACCTGGTCCGTGCCCGAGGCGACCCAGCTCCCGAACAACAACAGCTCGATCCAGGCGGCGAACCTCGCCGGCGGCGGCATCGCGCTGGTGTACAATCCCGCCAGCGCCGCCCAGGCCACCGACCGGCGCGCCTCGCTCTACGACGAGCTGGAAGATGCCGGATCGCCTCCGACCGCCGTGCGCGCCGACGACGGCTCACCCAAGGCCTTCTGGGGGGCGCCACGGGCACCCCTGCGGCTGAGCTGGTCGCATGATGGCGGCCGCAGTTGGGCGCAAGGCATCGATCTGGAAACCGGAGACGGTTTCTGCATGACCAACAATTCGCTGGAGCGGCTCAACCGCGAGCTGTCCTATCCCACGGTCCATCAGTCGGGCGACGGCACACTGCACGTCGCCTTCACCTATCACCGCCGGTCGATCGAACATGTTCGCATCGCACCGGACGCGTTGCGCGTGTTGATCGGAGCAGCAGGATGACCGGCAAGCGACTCCACGGCGTATTCTGTGCTGCCATCACCCCCATACAAGCGGATTCACGGCCCGATGGTCGACGACTGGCCGCCCATTGCCAGCAACTCCTCGATGATGGCTGCCACGGCATCGCCCTGCTGGGCACGACCGGAGAGGCGAACAGCTTTTCGGTGCTCGAACGGATGGTCCTGCTCGAAGCCGTGCGGAATGCGGGGATCGAAGGGGCGCAACTGCTGCCGGGAACCGGCACCTGTTCGATTGCCGAGACGGCCGCGCTGACCCGCCACGCGCTTTCCCTGGGGATCGAGCAGGCCGTGGTCCTGCCGCCCTACTACTACAAGGCACCGAGCGAGGACGGCCTTTTCGCATTCTACGCGCAAGTGATCGAAGGGATCGCGGACGACCGCTTCAAGCTCGTGCTCTACCACATCCCGCAGATGACCATGGTGCCGATCACGCCCTCGCTGATCGCCCGCCTGATCGCCGCATTTCCCGGCACGATTGCGGGAGTGAAGGATTCGTCGGGCAACTTCGAGCATATGGCAGGGCTGGCGCGCGACTTCCCGGACCTGGCGATCTTTGCCGGCGCGGACCCCTTGATGCTGCCCCTGCTGAAAGCGGGCGGCGCGGGCTGCATCACGGCCACCTCCAACCTGGTCGCGGATTCGCTGCGCCTGGTCTTCGACCGGCATGACGATCCAAGGGCCGCGAACGAGGTCGCGGCGGCGGCCGCCCGGATCGACCGCTTCCGCAACGAGAGCAACCGCTTCCCGCAAATCCCGACGATCCGCGCCATGCTGGCGCGGCGCTACGCCGACGATAGCTGGCTACTGCCGCGCGCGCCGCACCTGCCGTTGACCACCGATCAGCGCGCCGCGCTCGATTGGGCAGCGCTCCCGCTGTGAGAGGATCTGACATGACCGTGATCCGTCGCACCCTTGCCCTTGCCATCGCGCTCCTCCTAGCCACTCCGGCCACCGCGCAAGTCACCACCTCCCCAGCGGGCACCGGCCCCTACCCGGCCGAGGTCGCGACCGACCCGGCCCTGCCCCTGCACACGATCTTCCGCCCCGTCGGGCTGCCCGCCAGGGCGGGCAAGCTGCCGATCCTGGTCTGGGGCAACGGCGGCTGCCGCGACAACGGCATCGCCTATCGGCCCTACCACCTGGAACTCGCCTCGCACGGCTATCTGCTGATCGCCAACGGCGCTCCGGGAACCGAGCCGGAGATCGTCGCGCCCCTGCCCGGGCCCGCCAGCCAGTTGCCCAAGCCGGAACGCAAGCCCGCTCCCCAGTCTGGGAAGACCACGACCGATCAGATGATCCAGGCACTGGATTGGGCCATTGCCGAGAACAGCCGTCAGGGCAGCCCCTATTTCGGCAAGCTCGATGCCACCGCCATCGCTGCGATGGGCACGTCCTGCGGCGGTCTCCAGGCGCTGTGGGTTTCGGCCCACGACAAACGGATCAAGACTTCGGTCATCGGCAACAGCGGGATCTACGAGGACGAGCCGAGCACGACAGGGCTGCCGCTGAAAAAGGCGACCCTGCAGAACCTCCATGCGCCGCTGATCTACCTCAACGGAGGACCGACCGACATGGCCTATGCGAACGGCCACGACGATTTCGATCGGATCAATCACGTCCCCGTCGTCTTCGCGAACATCGACGTCGGACATTCCGGGGCCTATCGCAATCCGAATGGCGGCAAGGTCGCCCCCGTCGCGATCGCCTGGCTGGACTGGCAGCTCAAGGGCGACCGCCAGGCAGGGCGCATGTTCACCGGAGCCAAATGCGGCCTCTGCACCAACCCCGAATGGCGGATTGAGCGCAAGGGCATCCGCTGATCGCCAGCCAGCGCCCGCGCCATGTCGCGCGTCCAGACGGCTGTTCCGGCAACAGCGTTTTGTTACCCGGAGATGGCTGAACTTGTTACCGATACCCCTCGATGCCATGACCGACATCGAGGAGAGCATCGTTGCCCAACGCGACCCGAAGCGCCAGCCTGGCGAGACCCAGCCCCGAACCTCCGCCGCAGCCTTTCTCCCAGGGCGAGATGGCGCTGATCCTAGCCGCCGAGCGCCTGTTCGCGGAACGCGGGATCGAAGCCGTGGCGCTGCGCCAGATCAACCAGGCCGCGAACCAAAAGAACATGTCGGCGGCGCACTATCATTTCGGCTCTCGCGACGGCTTGGTCGAGGCGGTGCTAAGGCACCGGCTACCCGCACTGGACGAGCGCCGCCGCGCCATGCTCGGGGCGCCGGCCGCAAACCGCGACGTCCGATTCTACCTGCGCGCCTTCATGATGCCGTTGGTCGAGGAACTGCACCCGCGCCCCGAAGGCAACCATTATCTGCGCTTCATCCAGCAGTACGAGCGCTATCGCGGCTCCTACGATTTCGTGCGGGGGATCACACCGGCCAGCGTCGAAATCTACGACGGCATCGACGCGCTGATCTCCTTTCTTCCCGAGGCGGTCCGGCGGCTGCGCATCGCTCATCTCATCAACCTGATCCACTCGATCCTCGCTGCCGTGGAGGAGCGGATCGAACGCGCCGAGATCGACATCACGCAGCTCGACCTGATCGCGGCGAACGCCGTCGACATGATAGCCACCGCCATGACCGCGCCGCCATCCCCGGAGACGCTAGAATTGCTTCCCCAGCCCTGAAACGTGGCGGCCGGGGACCAGCGTCGCAGCTTGACCGGCCATATTAATTCCCACAGATTAATAGGCAGGCTACTCGTCGCGCAAGATGCCAGGGAGCCACGGGAAGAGGAGGCGGCGGCCGATGGGCATGCTGGAAGGCAAGGTCGCGCTCGTGACCGGGGCCGGAACCGGGATCGGCAAGGGGATCGCGCTGATGTTCGCGCAGCACGGCGCCAAGGTGATCGTGGCCGCGCGCCGGGAAGACAAGCTGCACGAAACCTGCTCTCTCGCGCCCGACGCTATTTCCCATGTGAAGATGGACCTCTGCGCAGCGGACGATCGGGCCGAGGCGATCCGCGCCGCGATCGAGCGTCACGGCAAGCTCGACATCCTGGTCAGCAACGCCGGTGCCCAACTCTGGAAGAGCTTCGACGAGACGACCGACGACGAGATCGAAACGATCTTCGCGACCAACCTCACCGCGACCGCCCGGCTCATCAGGCAGGCCCTGCCGGCGCTCGAAGCGGCGCGGGGGAATATCGTCATCATCTCCTCGACCGCGGCGCGTTTCACCGTGTCGCCGTCGCAGAACCTCTCGGTCTACGGCGCGTCGAAGGCCGGGCTCAACCAGCTTGCCCGCACGCTCGCGCCGGAACTCGGCCCGAAGGGGGTGCGCATCAATGTGGTGGCGCCGGGCCTCACGCGCGGCGAATATGCAGACGAAGGCCTGTCGCAGAACGACATCGCCACGCAGGACTGGATTCGCTCGGTTACTCCGCTGGGCCGGATCGGCCAGCCGGAAGACGTGGCCAAGGCGGTGACCTTCCTGGCCAGCGACATGGCCGCGTGGATCACCGGGCAAGTGCTCGACGCGAGCGGCGGTTGGCAGATCTCGCCAGGCTGAAGGAGCAAGCGATGGCAGAGCGTAGATCGGTAGTGGTGACGGGCGCGGCGGGAGGCATCGGCCGCGCCGCGACGGAGCGCTTCGCGCGTGGCGGCTGGGAGGTACTGGCGGTCGATCGCGACGCCGACCGGCTCGGCTGGACCTCGTCCGCGCCAGGCATCGCCGCGCTCGCCGCCGATGTCGCGAGCGAGGAAGACAACCACCGTATCGCCGCCGAGGCCGAAGCGCGCTTTGGCGGGCTCGACGCGCTGGTGCTCAATGCCGGGATCACCGGCGGCGGAAGCATCGACGCCCTGCCCTTCAGCGAATTCCAGCGGGTCATCGGGGTGAACCTGTTTGGCCCGGTCCTGGGCATCAAGGCGATGCTGCCGCTGCTACGGCGGCGCCAGAACGCCGCCATCGTAGTCACGTCCTCGACCATGGGGGTGGCCGGCGACGCCGAGAACTGGGCCTACGCCGCCAGCAAGCACGGGGTCGTCGGCCTGGTTCGCAGCCTGTCGCGCGAGCTGGGCTGGGAAGGCATCCGAATCAACGCGCTCTGCCCCGGGCCGACCGAGACGGGCATGACCGGCACGATCGATACGATGCCACCGGGCGTGTACGACCACCTGCGCCGCAGCGTGCCCTTGCAACGCTGGGCCGCGCCCGACGAAATGGCCTCGGTCATCGAATTCCTGGTCTCGCCCGGCGCTTCCTACGTCAACGGCCTGGCCATGGTCGCAGACGGCGGCGCGATGAACGGGACCGGCCTGGTGCCGCCGAAATCTGGCGAGAGCCGATGAACGCTTCCCAGACCGTCATGGCTCAGACCAACTTTGCCGCGACCAGCGGCGGGGGAACGGCCGATCCGATCGATTTTGCCAGCGATGCCGGCGCGCTCGCCTTCGCCGAGGGTCAGCTCGACCGGCTGGTCGCAGCCATGCGCTACAAGCTGGAGAAGCACCTGGCGGGCTGGCCGGGCGACGACCGGGAGCTTGATGCCTACGAAGCGTTCCGTCACCTCCTGCGCGACATCAACTTCGCCCACTCCGCCTATGTCGAGGCGGACTATACGAACCCGGCCTTCGCCAAGATGGGCGCGACGAGCCGGATCAACTTCCAGCTCCCCTCGCCCGACTGCATGTACCACTCGGCTATCCTGCACGGCGACCATCGCTACCGCATCACCGGCGCGCGCGGCTCGGCGGCGATCTTCCAGCTCACCGTCTATGCGGGCCATGCCTGTGATCTCATCGGCTGGAAGACCTTCTCGATGGCCAACAATCTCGACGATCCGGAGCACCTCGCGCCCGGCAGCGCGGTGGACATCGTCCTCTCGCGCGAGCGGCCGGCCGACCTGGAGGGCGCGCTGTGGCTGCCCCTCCCCGCCGGCCCCTGCGAGCTGCACAGCCGGCAGTATTACGGCGATTGGGAAAACGAGGCTCCCGCCGACCTGATGATCCGCGTCGCGGACCAGCCCTTTCCGCCCCCTCTGCTCGACCGGGAGAGCGCCGAGACGCGCTTCGCCCGGCTGGTGGACCTACTGCGTGTCCACACCGATTTCTACCGTGCCGGGGTCCAGGCCCATCTCGCCGCCGATCCCGATGAGATTGCCGAACTCGTCATCCCCGGCGCCTTCGAGGGGACCAACTATTTTCCCGGCCATTTCCGCTGCGCGCCTGATGAAGCTGTAATCATGGAGATCGAGGCGTCCGATGCGCTCTACTGGAACACCGCGCTGTTCAACATGCAGTATGAGAATATCGACTGGTGGGCTCGGCACAGCTCGCTCAACTCGCATCAGGCGATGCCCGATTCCGATGGCCGCGTGCGGATCGTCGCAAGCTGGGCGGACCCGGGTGTGCCCAACTGGCTGGACGCCAGCGGCCGGCGCCTGCACCTCGTCGCTTTCCGCTTCTTCCGTGCGGGCCGGACACCGATGAAGCCGCGCCTCAAAATCGTGCCGCTGGCCGAGCTGCGCGGCCATCTGCCGGCTGGTACGCCCGGCATCACACCAGCCGAACGGCGAGCCCTGATGGAACGACGCCTCATCTCCGTCTACCGCCGCCGGATGGCGGACTTCTGAGCATGACCAGCCTTACTCTCGACAAGCTGCTGAGCGCTGCCTTCGCCGAGACCGGGCGCACCCGTTTCATCGATGAGCGCTTCTTGCCGAACCTCGCAAAAGTCCTCGAAATTCCGACCCGCCTGCCGCTCTCCGCGACGGGACTCTTGGGCATGGAGGCAAACTCACTGCGCTGGCTGGTCAACCGCCTGCGCTGGGAGGCCGACGTCGAATGTCATCCCGAGATCCTGGACGAGGACGTCTCCGACCCGATCGTGGTCCTGGGCCTGCCCCGCAGCGGCACGACCAAGCTCCAGCGCTTTCTCTCGGCCGACCCGGCGGTTCAGGCGACGCCGGCCTGGGCGATGTTCAATCCCGCGCCCTTTCCCGGCGAAGCGCACGGCCAGCATCACAAACGCGTGGCGTGGACCAAGGCGATGATGTCGACCGTGACCAGCACCGGCGACAGCTATCAGGTGATGCACGAGTTCGACGCCGAGGAGGCCGATGAATCCAGTTTCGTGCCGCTCGCCAATTTCGACTACCCGATGCAGTACATCACCGCGCCCGACCGGCCATTCCTCGACTGGACACGATCGCGCTCGCGGACGCCCGCGCTGACTTATCTCAAGCATATGCTGCAATACCTGCAGTGGCAGGACGGAGGCCGGCGAGACCGTCCCTGGCTGCTCAAGAATCCGGGCCATACCGGAGAGATCGCCGAAATGCTCGAAGTCTTCCCGAACGCGACCTTCGTGATCTCGCAGCGCGATCTCGCCACGACGATGGCTTCCTCGATGCGAATGATGGGCGAGATCATGGCCAATTCGATCGATGGCTACGACCGCCGCCGGATGGGCGACGAGACGGTCGAATACTGGTCCCATGAGCTTGCCCGCTACCAGCGCCAGAAAGCCGCGCTTGGCGACCGGCTGCGGATCGTCGAAGTGCCCTATTCCCGCTGCGTCGACGACGCGATGAACGTGGCGCGCGAAGTCTACAATCTCGCCGGCCTGCCCTGGACCACCGAAGGCGAGGCCGCGATGCGAGCCTGGGAGGCGCGCAACCCCCGCCACAAGCTAGGTTCCTACGGCTACGCGCTCGAAGACTACGGCTGGAACCCACAGCGGGTCGAGGCGGCCTTCGGCCCCATCGCCATCGAATGGAGAGGACGCTGATGACACAGGATGACCGGACATTCAGCGGCATGCGCCTGAACGACTTCTTCCAGAACGCCTATGTCACGCGCGACCTGGCCAAGGCGGAAGCGCTGATTGCCCAGCGTCACGGCATCGCCGCATGGGTCCATTTCGAACCGGAGATGGAGGTCTATACCACGACCGGCGGCTGGGGTCCGTGCCACCTCAAGGTGGCCCTCGGCTGGGCTGGCAACCTGCAAATCGAACTGATCGAACCAGTCTCGGGTAACGTGCGCCACTATCTCGAATATCTGCCTCCCGACCAGACGGATTTCTCCCCACGCCTCCATCACATCTGCATGCGCGTGCCCGACTGGGACGTCGCCCGCGCGGAAGTGACCGAACGCGGCTGGCCGGTCGCCTACGAAGGCGGGGTCGAGGGTTGCCGGTTTGTCTACATCGACGCCCGCGACAGCCTGGGCCACTACGTCGAATACATGTGGATGGCGCCCGAGCTCTGGGCCGCAAGCGGGGGCAAGTGAAGCCAAGCCAGAACGGCGTGTAACGGAGGATTTCCGATGTTCATCAAGGGCCACATGCAGAACGCCTATGTCACCCACGACATCGACAAGGCGGTGGAGATCGTCAGCGACCGTTATGGCATCGCGGAATGGCAGCGGATCGACCCCGACATGGTGGTGAAGACGCTCGACGGCGACAAGCCGCTGGCCTGCCGCGTCGCCTCGACGTGGGCGGGCGGGCTCAACATCGAGATCATCCAGCCGGTCTCAGGCTTCGTCGATCACTATGTCTCGATGCTGCCGGCGGACCGGACCGACGCCGTGCCGCGCTTCCACCACATCTCGCTGCGCCGCGACGACGAGGCGGAGATGCGCGCGGAGATCGCCCGGCTCGGACTGCCGCTCGCCTTCGAAGGGCCTGTCGCGATCAAGGACAATATCCCCAGTCTGGTCTTCGTCTACCTCGATGGCCGCGCCTCGCTCGGCCACTATGTCGAGTTCACCTGGAAAAGCCCGGAGGGCTGGGAGTTCGTCGGCTGGCCCGAAGGACGGCCGGTATGGTGACCACCGGACCTCGCCGGTTATACGTCTATGATTTACTCCGGGGGGATGAGACCAGCCTGCGGCGATAACCGGAAATACTTACCCCTCCTGCGCATCGTTCTTGGGGTGAATCCATCCAACGCTAATGATACCCATTAGACGGAACGACCGCGTTCTGCGCTTGCGCTTCCAGACGGCCCATGCTGCATGATAGGGAGGTGAATCCCGATGCGCTGATCCCTGCTCGCTATTGGCGAAATGCGCTAGCCGACGCGGAGCTTGGCCGGGGCGGCTTCAAGAACAAGGATGTGGCGAGGTTCCTGACGGTCGCCAGCGCCGACCTTCGGCAGGGCCGCGTCGATCCGGGCGTGATCGCCACCTTGTTCAAGAACAAGCATGAGAAGGTGGAAAGCCAGACGATCCTGCTACGTCCCCTCATCTATCGGGCGCGGACCCTGCACGGGCAGCGCCGCTCATCCCTGCCGGACGTGCTGACCCCCATCGCCAGCCGGCTGACCCTCAATCGCGATGGCCGGCTCACCGTGCCGGCCCATGTCGTCGTGCCGCGCGATCTGCTGGAGCCGCTCGATCGCAACGCCTTCACCATCGGCACGGTCGAAGCGCTGGACGATTTCCTCACCCTCTATCCCGAGCCCGGCGCCCTGCCCGGGGAGGAAGGAGGAAACGGGCCGGCATCCGCGGGATGGAGTGCCTATTGGCGCTATTGCGATCGATTGGCACAGGCGGTGTTTCCCGAGCTTGCCGACGACGAGCGTTTCGAGCGGGTGGATGAAGCCTTCATCGAGGGGCACGGGCAATCGGGTAGCGGCCGGCTGATCGGTGCGCTTTATGACCACATCGAGAAGGACCGGCCGGAAGCCCCTCTGTTCGAGACCTTCGCGACCCGCGCCCTGACGGAGGCCGAGCCCTGCCTGCCGCCCGATGCCGGCTTTGCCGCCCGGCTCGGGCATTCGAACCTCGACTATGCGTTGGCGGAGGCGCAGCGGGGCGCGCTCAGCCATCTCCTCGCAGCCGAGCATGGGGAGATCATCGCGGTCAACGGCCCGCCCGGCACGGGCAAGACGACCCTGCTGCTCTCCGTGGTCGCCTCGCTCTGGGCGAAGGCCGCGCTCGAAGGCGGCGACGCGCCGATCATCCTGGCCTCTTCCACCAACAATCAGGCCGTCACGAACATCATCGATGCCTTCGCCGCCGATTTCGGCCAGGGGACGGGGCCGTTCGCCGGCCGCTGGCTGCCGGACGTGACGAGCTTCGGGAGCTATTTCCCGGCGGCCAGCAAGAAGAACGTCCCGCCCGGCTACCTGACGGAGGATTTCTTCAAGCGCGTCGAGGATGCCGACTATATCGAGCGCGCCCGCTCAGCCTATCTGAAGGCCGCTGCCCTGGCCTTCCCCGCCCTCGAAAATCCGCGCGTCGATACGGTGGTGGAGGCTCTGCACGACAAGCTGAAGACCCAGGCCGATGCCCTATCACGGATCGAGGCGGCCTGGGCCGCGCTTTCCGCCGCGCGGGAACGCACCCGATCCACCCTGGGCGACACGCCCGAAGAAGCGCGGGAACGACGGCGTGAGGCTGCCGAAACGGCCCAGGCGGCGGGCCAGCGAGTGCAGAAATTGCGCGCGGCCTGGGATCATCATCAGGCGACGGAATCCCTGCTGCTGGTCTTGTTCGCCTGGCTTCCCCCTGTGGCCGGAAAGCGCCTGGCCGCCGCGCGCTCCACGCTCCGCGCCCATTGGCCCGGCTCATTGCCCGCATGGGCCCATGTGCGCGAGATCGATGCGGCGATAGAACGGCTGGCGGAAGACACGCGCGGCCCGCTTCTCCAAGGCCGGGCAAGCCTGGCGGAGGCCGACGCGCTGCTGCAATCGGAACGGGCCTGCCTCGACCTCTGGTGCGCGGCGCTGCGCGAGTTGGACCTCGACACGGCAGAGGCGGAGCGGATGACGCTGGCCGACTGCGACCCGCTCACCGACCTGCATCTGCGCTTCCCGATCTTCCTCACCACCACCCATTACTGGGAGGGACGCTGGTTGCTCGCCATGGCGGCGATCGAAGATCTGGCTAAGGAAAAGGAGCGCCGGGGACGGACCTTCATCATTCCCCGCTGGCGACGGCGCATGATGCTGACGCCCTGTGCCGTTTCCACCCTCTACGTCCTGCCCTCTCTCCTGCGGGTCCGGCGCGGGGACGGGAAGAACTTCGCTGACGACTATCTCTATGACACGATCGACCTCCTGATCGTCGATGAGGCGGGGCAGGTTACGCCCGAAGTGGGCGCCCCCGCCTTCGCCTTGGCACGGCGGGCGCTTGTCATCGGCGACACGGCGCAGATCGAGCCGATCTGGAACGTGCCCGCCCGGGTGGATACGGGCAACCTGCTCGACGCCGGCCTGATGACCGCGGAAGAAGAGAGAAGCGGCCGCAATGCATTTGTCGAGAGTGGGCGCGGGGCATCATCGGGAAGCGTCATGCGCGTCGCCCAGCAGGTATCGCGCTATCATCAGGACCGGGATCTGGCGCGCGGCCTGATGCTCACCGAGCATCGGCGCTGCTTCGACGAGATCATCACCTACTGCAACGACCTGTGCTATCGCGGCAAGTTGCAGCCGGTGCGAGGGCGCAAGGCCGATGCCGAGGGCAAGGAGGCGGACGGGCTTCCGGCCTTGGGCTATCTGCATATCGACGGCCTGTGCGAGCAATTGCGAGGCGGCAGCCGCCGCAACATCACCGAGGCCGAGACGATCGCCGCCTGGATCGCAGACAGGAAAGAGGCGCTGGAGCAGAACTACAAAGCTCCGATCTCGCAGATATTGGGCATCGTCACGCCGTTCGCGGCCCAGGTGGATGCGATCAGGAGCGCGCTGGACCAGGCGGGGATCGAAACGGGGCCGGGCAAGGGCGTGATGGTCGGCAGCGTCCATGCCTTTCAAGGTGGGCAGCGGCCGGTGATGCTTTTCTCACCTGTCTATTCCAAGCATGCCGACGGCGACTTCATCGACATGAGCCCAAGCATGCTCAATGTCGCGGTGTCGCGCGCGGTCAACAGCTTCCTCGCCTTCGGCGACATGGATTGCTTCTCGGCCGCGCCGCGCGGCAGCCCACGGGGACGCCTCGCCGTCCATCTGTTCGCGGATGCCGGCAACGAGCTTGCCTTCGCCCAGGCGCCGCGCCGCGATCTGGCCCAGCGCGGACGCCTGGAGCCGCTGCACGACGCCGCCGAGCACGACGGCTTCCTGCGCACGGTGCTGACGCATTGCCGCCGGGAGGTGCAGGTGGTGACGCCCTGGCTCACGCAGCGCGCCCTGGAGGAAAGCGACCTGATATCCGCCCTCGCAGCGGCCACCGCCCGCGGCATAGCCCTGACAGTCTATACCGACCGCGCCCGCAACCGGAGGACCGCGCGCAACCTCGGCGTGCCGGACGCATCCCTCCGCGCCATCGAAACCCTGCAGAATCTTGGCGCGGTCCTGATCGACATTCAGGGCGTCCACAGCAAGATCGTCATGGCCGATGACGATGTGTTCTGCGTCGGCTCATTCAACTGGTTCAGCGCCGTCCGCAATGGCCCCAAGGCCAATCATGAAACCTCATTGGTCTATCGCGGCGCGACCGTCGCCAAGGAGATCGAGGCGATGAAGACCAGCCTCATGAAGCGGAAAGCGCATTAGACACGCGTTCCGCTTCATATGCTCATGTGGCGACATCGATCTGCACGCGCCGGGTATGATGCCCACAATACTGCGCTTTTCGCCAGTGGGTGGTGCAGGCAAAACCCACACCACGCACACTTTCGCGAACTCATCCTTCAAAGAATGTTGGAGCCGTCCGTTCAATGCCCGGCAGTAGGGCCGGCGGGCAGGATATGGGGCAGGTCAGCGAAAGTGACGAAACCCGGTTTGGCATCCGCCAGGTAGGGGATGGCGTTCACGAGGCCGTTGACGTTGAAGCCCGGCACGAAGTCGGCAATCTCATCCAGGTTCACCAGCCATGGGATGTCGATGGACAGGGGCGTATCGCCCAGCAGCTTCATGCGCCAGCCGAGCGGGCCGAGATTCCAATCGGGCACGATGTCGCGGCAGACGTAGCCGTACTGGATGAAGCGGATGCGCTCCTCACCCTTCTGCTTGCCGGAGATGATGATGCGCTGCGCGGCCGCCGTCCCGGCCTTGAGCAGGCCCGCCGCGATCTCGGTGTCGACACGGGCGGCGGCGACGCCGCTCTCGATGCCCCATTCGTCGATCTCGAAGCCGACTAGGCGCGCCAGGACGCGGATGGTCGGCAGATACTCGCCGTAAAGATGGTTCCGCCGGCGCTCGCCGTCATATTCGGCGATGGGCTTGCCGAACTGCATCTGGGTGAACAGCATGTGCGGCGATGGCCGGCGCGACATGTCGCCGAATTCCTCGATCTCGATATGGTCGATGCGGCGCATGTTGGAGAGGAAGCCCAGCGGCAGGATCTCGGTGACGAAGCCGGGGTCACCGCCGCTCGCATAGATCGTTGCCCCGCTGCGCTCGCAGGCCTCGCGCAGGCGGTCGCGGCCTTCGCCGAGGCGCTCGTGGCCACCGTCGAAGAAGTCGGTGCAGGTCGTGATGATGCTGCGTCCGGTCTCAACGATAGCGAGCGCATCAGCCAGCACCTGCTCGATGGACAGGCCCGCGCGCGAGGCGCCAAACCCGGTGGCGCGAGGGTTGTAGCTGACGACGTCGGCGTCCAGCTTCAGGATCGCGTCGCGATCCATGGTCGCCTTCACGCCGATCGGGCCTTCCTTGCAGAGCTCGCCCGCGTCCTTGCCTTCCTTCTCCGGGTTGTAGGTCAGCACGCCTACGAGTTCCAAGCGTGGGTCGCGGATCACCTCGCGCATCACCCGTTCGCCGCAATTGCCCGTCGCCCATTGGATCACCCGAATTTTCCGGTCCGTCATCGCAACCTTCTCCTTGCTCCCATCCGCTTTGTGCCCTGCCCCTCATAATGAGCGTGAATGGCATGTCTACACTTAAACGGAATTCTGTAACCCGTAAGTCACATTAGACTCTTAATTGCATATATCGTTCGATAACGCTATTCGCGTTCCTGGCATTGCGCTAGTCACCGCGCCGCCGCGGCGGATGCCCTCTGCGGCGAGGAACAAATTGCTAGGGGAGGGTCTTGTTGTGCGACTTCTGACTCAAATTGCGTTTTCCAGCGTCAGCCTGATGGCGCTTTCCATGCCTGCTTTCGCGCAGGATGCCGCGGACGACGGCATATCCAGTGGGGACGAGATCGTCGTTCAGGCCCGCCGCAGGGATGAAAGCCTTCAGGACGTTCCGCTGACCGTCCAGGCAGTGACCGGACAGGATCTGCAGCGGCTTGAGATCCGCCGATTCGAGGACGTTTCAAAGCTCGTTCCCGGCCTAAGCCTTGACAAGGCTGTCGGCGCCGGCGCTTCGGCCTCGCTTCGCGGCCTCAACTTCGATTCCCGCGCGAACGGCTCGGCAACATCCGTCGAATTCTATCGCGATGATGCCGTGGCGAGCGGCGCTGCCTTGCTGCAAGCGGTTTACGACATCGGCCAGATCGAGGTGCTGCGCGGTCCGCAAGGTACGCTCCGCGGCCGGGCCTCACCTTCCGGCTCGATCACGGTAACGACGCGTAAGCCGGACCTGACCGAAGCCGGCGGCTACGTGAGCGGCACCGTGAGCAACCGCCACAGGTGGAACTTCAATGGCGCGGTCAACGTCCCGATCATCGGAGACAAGCTGGCCGTGCGTGTCGCCGGTTTCCTCGGCGGCAATCGGGGCAACGGCATCTTCGGCCTGAACGTGCCGCTCAACACCATCGACCGCGACATCTACGACAAGAGCGAGGCCTTGCGCGCAAGCGTACGAGCGGACCCGTTTGACGGCGTGCTGGTGCTCGATTTCAACTACGAAACGATCCACGCCTATAGCCGGCAATACCGTCAGTCCCAGTCGGCTTCCGACTTCGAAGGAGGCGCGGCGAGCCCGCGGACGATCACGGCCAACGACCGCCTTGGCGTCGGCTCCGAAGCGCATACGCTCGATCAGACCTACAAGTTCTACAATTGGCAGGCGAAGTTCCGTCAATGGGGCCAGAGCCTGACATATGTCGGATCGCGGATGACAGGATCCGCAGAGGCTTGGGACCCGAGTGACGACGCAGGCCTCTATCCCACCCTACTGGTGCCCTCCTCGCCCCCGGCTGGATCGCCCAGCAACCGGCTCGGCCAGTATCAATTGTCGTTGAACACCCAAACGACACACGAGCTGCGGCTTCAGAACGAGGATCGGGTCGCCGGCCTGTTCGACTACGTCATCGGCGGGTTCAAGGTAAACGGCACCACGCCGACCCTGCTCATGACCGCTTCGCCGACATCGGCCACGATCAGCGGCGCAACGCCCAACTACACATTGAACGGCCTGACCTATCGAGCCACCGGACGGCCTCGCGTCTTTTCCGAAAGCTCGCTGTTCGGCAATCTTACGCTGCATCTAGGCGAACGGACCGAAGTTTCCGGCGGCCTCCGGCATATCTGGTACAAGAGCGATGCCGGCACGATCAGCAATATCTCCTTCCTCGATCCCTTCAACACTGGCGTCTACATACAGCGCGCCTGTGCTGGCGGTGAAGGGGCGCTTCCCGACGTGCCATCGCTCAATCCCACAGTCTGCCAGCCGAGGAAGGAAGCGACCATCTATGCGGCGTCGATCAAGCACAAATTCACTGACGACCTGATGGCCTACTTCTCATTCGGCACCTCGTGGCGACCGGGCAATACACTGGTCGGCTGGGGGCTTCAGAACCCGGGCACACCGCTCACCTATGGAGCGTTCATCAACCAGTTCATGAATCTGCCCGACGAGACATCGAAATCATTTGAAGTCGGTCTTAAGACCGCTTGGTTCGACCGCCGCCTGAAGTTCAATATCTCGGGGTTCTACCAGAAATTCAACAACTACCCGCTGTACGGTTCGACCGCCGTGTCGAGCCTCAACCAGCCCAACCAGACCGGAGCGGTTTTGCTCCGGCCCTTCAGCTTCGCCTCACCGGTCAACGTTACGATCAAAGGTATCGAAGCAGACATGTCGTTCGACATCTCGCCGCGCTTCAGCATCGCCGCGAACTTCGCTTTCGCGGACAGCAGCGCGAAGGGCGCGATCGTGCCTTGCGTCGATACAAACAATGACAACCTGCAAGATAGCGTCGCGCTGAATCCAGTCGGTGATCCGGCCCGTTATGGCGAGTGGCTGAGCCAAATCGGCACGAACCAAGTGGACACCTGCCGGATCGATGCTTCCCCCACCTCTCAGGCTCGGTTCTCTGGGACCTTCCTGGCTGAGTACCGTCAGCCGGTCTCAGACTGGGGCGAGGCATATCTGCGCGGTTTCGTGAGCTGGAAGGGCGATTCCGCGGGCGATCCGGTCAATACCAAGGATCAGGTCAACGCCTATGCTCTGGTCGACCTGTTCGCTGGCATCCGGGATCAGCGGGGCGCATGGGAAGTCGGCGCATTCGTGAAGAACCTGTTCGACACCAAGCGCGTGCTGACCCGGGGCTCCGGCGTCACCACCAGCGCGATCGACGGACTAGGCCAATCGCGGACCTATAACTACTACAGCATCAGCACCATCGAGCCGCGGGAAGTCGGCGTGTCGCTACGCTATTCGTTCGGTTCACGCTGATCATTGACCTCGACGGGGCTTCGCAAAGCTCCGGAATTCGGCCGGGCGGCTCGTGTCGCCCGGCCGTTTTCATGGCGATTATGTCGTTTGTCGCGCAACGGCCGGTGTCACGCCAAACCGTCAATCCTGCTCTTTCCGCGTGGATATATCCTTATGGAAATCGGTATTCCTTATTGTAGGACAAGGCCGATTTGTTCATTATGAAAGCCGCCTGCGGCAGTGCCGCATTGAGGAGTGTCTGGGGAAATGGGTGCCGAAGCAGGTGATTTGCAGACTTCGGATCGGCGGGTACGAAAAACCCGCCGAGCTATCAGAACCGCAGTGCGAACTCTCCTCCAGAGCGGCGGCATTGAGCAGATCACGGTCAAGGACATCGCAAGCGAAGCCGACATCGGCTACACTACGTTTTTCCGCCATTTTCCGACCAAAGAGGCAGCCATTGCCGACTTTGCCGACAGTGCCGCGGACGAGTTGCTCGATCAGACCCTACCCCTGTTGAGTGCAAGCGGCAGCCGAGCTTCCAGCCTCGCCCTGTGCCGCCACGTCGATGCAAACCGAGCAGTTTGGGGAGCCCTGCTGACCGGGGGAGCGGCCGACTTCGTCCGCAGCGCCCTAACGGTTCACACCCTCGAGCGCGCACATAACTGGCCCGATAGCCAGGACTGGATCCCGGTCTCGGCGGACAAGGGAGCAATTCTTGCCACTGGCATGGTGGTCGAAACCCTGACTTGGTGGCTGACCCATGCCGCCGATCTATCCCCGGAACAGGTATCCGAAATCATGGACCGCACGTTCATCTCGGCCCTGATCGGGAAGCAGCAATGATCGACCGGGGCCTCTCTGCGGATCGGTGAAGTCCACACAAGCCCGCACGAAGCGGGGCTTGCCGGTCTCTCACTTACCCTCGATCGAGTGCTTCCAGTTGGAGTGAGCTGCCCGCATGCCCTCGGACTGCAGATAGACATCCAGCCGACGGATCTTCCCGGCCGCGTTGAATTGGGCAACGGTCAACGAGTTGCAAATGGTTTCAGGGCCACCGGCCGGCGTGTTGTGCTCTTCGATTTCCCACACGACCCGGTCACCTGCCTCGGTCAACCGGCGAAAATTGTACCAGAAGTCGGTCGATGTTGCCCAACCGGTCAGCAGACGGCGATATTCCGCCCAGCCGGTGATTTCGCGAAAGGCGCCCTGGCGGACGAAGTTGGGCAGATCGAAATAGGATTCGATCTGGGCCCACGCAGTGTCGGGGTCGAAGCCCGGCTCCTTTGCGGCCTTAACCACCGCGCGGAGTGCATCGCTATATTCAATGAAGCTGCGCGCGAGCGGACCTGCGGCAGCGCGGGCTTCGCGTTCGTTCGCCGCGGCAGCATCTCGATCCATCGACGGGGTAGGTCCTTCGTTCATCGCTCTGCTCTCCATAATCGAGATCCCTGACAGCTTGGATCAGCCACCCAAGAGGTTGTCATGTTTCAATATAAATATAAAATAACTTACGGAACATATATTGCCGTTTCAACGCGCGCATTGTCAACGCCCTCCTCGTCAGCGCTCACCTTGGAGGCAGACCTCGCCATGCGATCGTCTTGACCAGGGAGGGGGGCAGCCCCCCCTCCCCCATTTCTTCGAAACTCGAAGGTCGTGCGACCAAGATGCCACGCGACGGCGGATAGAGCGAGTTATGGAACATTCAATTCCAAAAAGCATGTTGACACACAAAAGTTGAACGATATTCCGCTTTTCGAGGGCGCAGCCCTTTGCCCAAGGAATGGTGGATAGGGGGATCGGATGTCGGTATCTGGCGCGCCGCGAGACAGCGTGAATGGTGAGCTGCTGCTGCTCTGGTCGCTGCCCGTAGTCGGATTGATCTGGCTGGCCGCATTCCTGGCATTCCCGGGCTTCGTCCAACCAATGCCGCCGAGCATGTCGGCGGAGGAGGTCGCGGCGTTCTATTTCGATCCGGCCAACCTGCCGCGCATCCGCTACAGTATGATCGTCTTCAACTGGTTCGGTGTCGCCCTGATCCCGTTCCTGGCCCTCGTCGCCATACAGATTCGACGCATGGCCCATCGCACCCCCGTGCTCAGCTACTGCTTCATCGGCTGCATCGCAGGCGGCCCGACGCTGTTCTGCATGGCTGACGTATTCTGGCTCCTTGCCGCCTTTCGCCCCGAACGCGACCCGGCCCTGGTCCAACTCTTCAACGATATGGCCTGGGTGACCTTCACTTGCCAGGTTGGTTTCCTCATCGCGCAGAACGTCTTCCTGGCGATGGCGATCTACCTCGACCGGCAGGTCCGTCCGGTGTTCGCTCCGTGGGTCGCGCACTTCAACCTGCTTACCGCCGCCGCCATGATGCCTGCGGCCTTCGCGCCGATGGTGATGGAGGGCCCGCTCGCCTGGGACGGCTGGCTGTCGTTCGGAGTGAAGAACGGCGCGATCGGGCTGTGGATCGTCGTCATGGCGATCGTCCTGATCCGAACTGTCTATGGCCAGCGCGCCGGCGAAGCGGAGGCGGCAGCGTGACCGCCGCGACCGCCGAAGCACCACTGCCGCCTGTCTCGAAGCTACGCCGAATCGGGTGGCAATGGCGCCATAATCCGAAGCTCGAGTTGTGGCTGGCCTGGTACACGGTCACCACTTTCTACAATATCTTCGGCATCGTGTTCTTCCTCGTCACGCGCACCCAGCCGCCGCCTAAGGCGTGGTGGGGCCTGCCGCGCATCGCCGAGTGGTTCGACGACAACCGGCTGGGCCTGCTCACCGGATTCGGCACGATCTTCTTCATGGGCGCCTTCGCCACCGCATCCACCGCGCTGATCGTCTATTCGATCCGCCGCATGTCGGTCAGCCCGGCCTTCGCCTGGACCTACCTGATCCTCTACTCGCTCGCGGCGATCCCCGGCATGCTGCTGACCTGCATTGCATTGGTGACGGGAGCCATGCGCCCCGATCGCGACCCCGAACTGCTCGGCGCGCTGTACGACATGGGTTTCCTCTCGTTCAGCGGCACGATGGGGATATTCCTGATCGGATCGGTTATTTGGGCGGTGGCTATCCTGCTCGATCGAAACGCGATCTTTCCCCGGTGGTTCGGCTACTTCAACATCTGCAACGCCCTGACCGAAGTGGTCGTGGCGACCTGCTGCATCGTGAAAGTGGGGCCGTTCGCCTGGGACGGCGTGATCGCCTTCTACATCAACATGGTCGTGTTCGGGATCTATACCGGTGTGTTCATCGCCTACCTTCGCAAGATGATCGAGCATGAGGAGCCGGCACGGGACTACCTGTCGAACCGGCCTTCGCTCCTGTGATCCCCGCGCCAGCCGAGAAGGAGCATCCGATGAGCAACGCTGCGACCGCGGGAGCCAAGGCCCGAGACGGAATCATGCCGGGGCAGCCGGACATGTGGGTCCTCGTGATGATCGAGGCGCTGACCTTTTCCGCCTACTTCGTGGTCTATATCTTCTGCTACAAGCAGAACCCGAATCTCTACCTGAAATCGCAGGGCGAACTCAGCCTGGCGCTGGGCGTCCTGAACATGATGATCCTGCTGACAAGCTCCCTGTCGATCGCGCGCTGCGTCGAGCGGGTGCGGGCGGGCAATTACCCTGCGGCGCTGGCCAACGTCTGGTTGACGATCGCGGGCGGCCTGACCTTCCTGGTGGTCAAGCTCTACGAATGGTCGACGGAGATCGGCAAGGGGCTGACCTTCACCACCAATGAGTTCTTCCAGTTCTACTACTTCCTGACCGGGATGCATCTGCTGCACGTTCTCATTGGCCTCGGTGCGCTCGGCATCATCGTCTATCAGCTCGCCAGTCCGGCGCGCCGCTCCCAGGAACTCGTCGAGACCTGCGCCACCTACTGGCACATGGTCGATTTCCTGTGGGTCATCATCTTCACGCTGCTCTATGTCTTGAGGTGATCGGATGAGCCTTTCCACCAACTCCCGGCTGATCATCGCCTGGTTCGCGCTGACCGCGATCACCCTTCTGGCTTGGTGGATCGGCGCACGTCACGAGGCGCACATTCCCGATCCCGACGCTGCGGTCGCGATCGGAGCGATCGTCATCACCATCGTCAAGGTGCGCGTGATTCTGCGTGAGTTCATGCATGTCCGCCATGCGCCGACCCGACTGCGACACGTCACCGACGCATGGCTCGCGGTTTTCACGCTGGCCATGCTAGCGGCCTATTTCATCTAGAAGGCCGGTAGCATTGTGAGGCAGAAGAGATTCAAAGGCTCGGGCGGTATCGCATCGCAAGCCTGATCCATTTGAACCACATCGGGAGAGACGGCATGCCGAAATACGCGATCGATCGCAGGAACCTGATGCGAGGCAGCGGGGCCGCGATGCTGACGCTGGCCTGGTCGGGACCGGGTCTGGCTCGGCCCAGCCTGGCCCCCGGCGGCTTTTCGGCAAGCCGCCTGGCAGGGCTGCCCAAGCTCCTGCAAAGCTATGTCGACGATGGCTCCGCCACCGGCTTCGTCACCCTGCTCTATCGCAAGGGCGAGATCGCGCAGGTCAACACCGTCGGCTTCCAGGATCGCGAGGCCGGGGTGGCGATGAAGCGCGACACGATCTTCCGTCTTGCCTCGATGACCAAGCCGATCACCTGCGTCGCCGCGCTTACCCTGGTCGATCAGGGGAAGATCGGCCTCAACGAGCCGATCGGCACCTGGATTCCCGAACTTGCCAATCCCCGCGTGCTCAACGATCCGAACGGTCCCCTCGACCGGACCCACGCCGCGCCGCGGCCGATCACGCTCGCCGACCTGCTGACCCACCGGGCGGGCATCGCCGGGCAGACCGCGACCGGGCAGCTCGCCGCCGCGATGGGCAAGCTGCGCGAGGGCGATCCCACCTTCGACACCTGGTTCCAGCGGCTCGGCGCGCTGCCCCTGGCCTACGATCCCGGCTCGACCTTCAACTACGGCACGTCCCACGATGTCCTGGCCGGACTGGTGCAGCGGATCACGGGAATGCCTTTCGCCGATTATCTGAAGCAGGCGATCTTCGATCCGCTGGGCATGAAGGGCACCGCCTTCTGGGTGCCCAGGGAAAAGCAGGGGCGGATCGCCGCGATCTACCAGGCCGACCCGCAGACGGGCAGGCAGGTTCCGGTCTCGCGCCCCGTCCCCGCCGCGCCGACCAACTTCGTCTCGGGGGCGGGCGGACTGCTCTCCACCGCCGACGACTATCTGCAGTTCGCGCGCATGTTGCTCGGAAAGGGCGCCTTGGGCGACGTACGCATCCTTTCGCGGCCGACTGTCGCCACAATGTGCACCAACTGGCTGACGCCCGAGCAGCGCGACGCGGGCTTCGTCGGCAATCGCGAGTTCTGGGCGAGCCAGGGGTATGGCCTGGGCGTTTCGATCACCGACGATGTGTCGCGGCTGGGCCGGAATGGCTATACGTCGAAAGGCTCGTTCGGTTGGCCGGGGTCGACCGGCGTATGGTGGCGAGCCGATCCCGCCGAGGACATGGTGGCGATCTACCTGGTCCAGGCGGCGCGGGACATTCCCAGCACGACCATCGCCCAGCAGCCCGGCAACGCCAGCCTGACCCCGCCCGCCGCCGCGGCGCTGACGCGACTGCCCGCGACCACCGCCTTCATCAACGCCGCCTACGCCGCCATCGAAAGCTGATACGACGATCCCTGCCGACGCCCCGACGCGAAGGTCAATACCGGAGCAAGACTGCACTGGCCGATTGATAGGGAAGAGGCATTCAACGTGCCTTTGCCATGATCTGTGACGAAGGCAGGAATTGCGCGATGATCTCACCCATGGGGGCTTTCGAACTCCCCATGATCACAGGTGCCGCGCCATCCGGCCCAGCATCAAGGTCAAGCCTCCCAGCCGTAGCGGCCGACCTCGCCGAGTCCGCGATCGCCCGGCTCGTGGCATGGGATTGTCCAACCCGGTTCCAAGGTTAGATAACAAATCCCGCCAACACGCTATTTTTAAAGGAAATCTTAGCGCCGGTGGAGGCCCGAGCCGGAATCGAACCGGCGTGCAAGGATTTGCAGTCCTCTGCG
>CAZFPW010000006.1:24423-35075 GCA_964520765.1 uncultured Novosphingobium sp. | reverse complement strand
TCTCCCGCCAGCCTGGTGATGTCGGTCGCTATAAGGGGACGTTCATCGCATCGCTTCCCCCTGCTGGCCTACATTGTCCTTATCGGGGTGTCCGATGGATGCATCGTGGAGATTCCGGGCCGATAAAAGAAGCCGAAAATTACCCATTCCCGAATATATTTAGTAATAAACAACTATATTAGGCATAATAAAGCCTGATATTTGTCACGTGTTGCCCAGATTGATCACAATATTCCCTAGGATGCGAACGGGATAACGATAGACCGATGGGTTTTTGCGGCAGAATACTTTACAGGCACTATGTCACCGTCTCAGATTTCTGCTTTATGCCCCTTCCTTTTTAACCAAGGAGAATAAGAGAATGCGTAAGATTGCCCTGATCCTGGTTGCCGCGACGGGCCTGACGGCCCTTCCCGTTCACGCCCAGCCGAGCGAGCCCACCACTCCGCCCGCCGAGCCCACCGCACCCGCTCCGGACCCCACGCCCGCCCCCGCTCCGGAGCCGGCGCCCGCGCCACCAGCAAACTGATCGAAGATCACATGAACGGGGTGGGCCATTCCCACCCCGTTTTGTTTTCGGCTCCACGCAGCGCCAGACAGTGCGTCCAGCGCTTACCCGACCGCGCTCCGATTAATACGCGGGTTTGCCCAACCTGAAAATGAGCGCGCTGCACACGAAGCTAAGGACGATGCCCATCCAAAGCATGGGATCATAGCTCCCGAAGCGATCATAGATCGCACCCGCCGCGACCGAGCCGAGCCCGCCGCCAATGCCGATCATGCTGGTCATGACCCCGAAGATCGTCCCGAAATTGCGCATGCCCGCATGCCGGGCCGTCAGGTACGACGATATCTGCATTTTGGCGCCCGAGGTGTATCCGGTAATCGCCATCGCCAGAACGATCAGGATCGGAGAAGCGGCATCGTCCATCAGCAGGAAATATGCGATGGCCGGCGCCAGCAGGGTGATCGCCCCAACCAGGCTCGCGTCCCATCTGTCCGTCATCCACCCGGCGAACAGGTTGCCGAACACGGTCGCAAATCCCACGATGCTTGCGAAAAGGGCTGCGGTCGGACGATCGATGCCGGCATCGGTCAGAATGGGAATCTGGTGAACCAGGATCGCGGTCCCGATGAACATCGTGAGCAAGGTGGACAGGGCTATGCGCAGGAGCGGAATGCTGCGCACGGCCTGCTTCACCAGCAAACCGGGAATCTGGGCAACGCCTGCGTGTCCTTGCCTTTCCGACGGCGCGACCGTGCGGCGAACATCCTTCAGGAACAGTATGGCAAGGAGGAAGACCGGGGTGCACCAGCCCAGGCCCAGAACGACATAGGCCGTGCGCCAGCCATAGTCGTCGACCAGCCACTGCGTAAGCGGCGGGACGCCGATCTGCGAAAGCGCGGCGCCGGTCAGCACCGCCCCCAAGGCAAGGCCGCGCCCCGAAACGAAGGCGTTGGACACGACCGCCGTCCAGACCGTGGGCTTCGTGCCCAGACTTACGGCACCGTAGAATATCCAGAGGAGTATCCATTGGACCATGGAGCCGGTGGCAAGGCTGATCATCGCCAATGCGATCCCGGTAAGGGCGATCGAGGGGACCGCGAGGGGCCGGCTGCCCCATCGGTCGATGAGCGCCCCCACCGGCGGCGAGCATAGGACCATCAGGACCGCGGGTATGAGGCTGGCAACGGAGATTTGCGCCCGGCTCCAGCCGAACTCCTCGGTCAGCGGGTCCATCATCAGCCCCAGGGCGTAGGTCGACAGGCCCTGCATCGAAAAGCCCAGGCTCGCGACCAGCACCAAGGACCAGTGCTGGCGCCACTCGTCCGATGCGGTTGCCCGTATCAGGTCAGGCGCCGGCTCGGCGGTCAATTGCCCAATGGGCGCAAGGGCATCGACAATCGTTTCCTCTCCGGGCATTTTCTATCCTCTTGATCCCACGCCCCTGGCCGTCGGCCATAGGGGCTGTCTTGTTTATTGCATATTGGCCACCTTCCCTCTTGGCAGAGGAAGGGCGCCGTCAGAGGGAGCGCATGGCCTTGGCGCCGTTCAGAAGGAAATCCACGTCCTTGCTGGCCAGCACCAGGTCGTAGCCGGCATCGAACATATCCCTGCTCGTCATTCCGGGATGGAGCGTCGAGGCAAGGTACTTGCCCGAGGCCCGGATACGATCCGCGGCATGATCCACCAGGGACCAGATCGCCGGGTCCTCGAAGCTTTCGAGCAGGCCCATGGAGGCCGACAGGTCGCGCGGCCCGATCAGCAGCATGTCCACGCCGGGGACCGCGCAGATCGCGTCGATATTCTCGACGGCGCGCGCGGACTCGATCTGCGCGACGATGAGCAGGTCATCCAGGGCGCGCTGGCCGTAATAGCCAGGATCGAGCCCGTAGCTCGCCGCGCGAATGCCGCCCCCCGCCCCGCGCACGCCCAGGGGCGGATAGCGGCAGGCGCGGACGAATTCCTCGGCCTCGCTCGCCGTATCGATTCCAGGGCACACGATCGAACGGCAGCCGGCGTCGAGCATGCGCCGGGCATAGGCATAGTCGCCATGGGGAATCCGCACCATGGCCTGTGTCCTGCCAGCCTGCATCGCCCGCGCCTGGGCCACATAGTCCTGCAAGCCGCCCAGGCCATGCTCGTGGTCGATCATCACCATGTCGACACCGGCCAGGGCGATGATCTCCGCCACATCCGGCGAGGGCAGCATGACGATGCAGCCCAGCTGCCTTTCCCCGGCGGCGAGACGCGCCTTCAGGACATTCTCAGCCACTTCCGTCTCCCAGGTTGCGGTCAGCCCGCCGGCAGCGCTGCCGGCTCCAAGCGCTGCGGCTGCCAATCGCCGCGCAATTCCAGCCGCTTCATCCGGCGGGCGAACCCCGCATAGTCGTTGACCGCATAGTGCTGCGTAACGCGATTATCCAGAATGGCGATCGAGCCTTTCCGCCAGCGGAACCGGCAGGTGAACTCCGGGCGGACGGCATGACGGTTGAGCCGGTCGATCAGCTCGAGCCCTTCCGCCGGGCCCAGTTCCTTGATCCGCAGGAGATAGGCCCCGGTGACGAACAGCAAGGGCACGCCGGTCTCGGGATGGGTGGTGACGAGGGGGTGCTCGGTTTCCTTGCGGATATAGTCGTGGCTTGCCGGATCGGCCCACTGCGCGCTCCGCGTCTTGCCGTCGATGGCCTGGCGGTCTTCTCCGCTCCCGTCGATGTCGAGGACGCCGCGCATCGAATGAATGCCCGTTAGCGTGGCGCAATATTCCTGGAGATCGGGGGGCAAGGCGGCATAGGCGGCGGCCATGCTCGCGAACAGGGTATCGCCGCCATATTCGGGCGCCTCTTCGCAGTAGAGAAGGAAACCCTTGGGCGGCCGCTCGTCCTGCGCCCGATCGGTGTGCCAGCGATCGCCGTTGTTGCGGACGTCCGTCGGGACGTCAGCCTCGCGGACCATCCGGCCGAGCATCTGATGCTTGGTCAGGCCGGCGCCAGCGAGCGGCGACGTTCCGATCTCACCCAAGCATTCGGCGAAGCGGATGAACTGATCATCGTCGAGGTGCTGATCGCGCAGGAACAGCACGTTGAACTGCGCCAGGGCCAGGCGAAGTTCCGCGACCACGTCCGGGCCAAGCTCCCGGCCGGCATCGACCAGACCGATCTCCGCCCCGAGCGCGCCGCCCACGGGATGCACCGAAATCGTGCGATAGGCGCCAAGATCGAATTTCATCGCAGCCTTCTCCCTAGCCGAGCTTCGCGGTCCTTCACCTCAGCGGGGCGAGGCCGCCTCATCCCAGCGGAAGAAGGTCACGCGCCGCTCCACGAACTTCCACAGCCCGTCTTCCCGGCGTAGCTGGTCCTCGTAATACCCCGAGACGAAGATTCCCGCTCCCGAGGCGATGCGCAGCTCGATCGAACAGATCGCCCGCGCCTGATCGCCGTCGATCTCGATGATGTGGTTGTGAATCATCGGCGTCGCCACACCACGGCTTTCGGGACGCGCGATATAATGCGCATCCAGCGCCGCCCGCCCCCGCACCTCGTGCGGTTCCTCGTCGGGCGAGCGCCGATGGATATAGGCCCCGTCGTCGGTGAAAAGGTCCGCGTTGGCCAGCCCGTGCGCCACGCGGTGGGCATAGGTGGCGGTCAGGTCGCGAATCTGCTCGCGGTCGGCGAGTTCCTGGACGGTCCGCTCGAAGCCGCGACCGATCGGAACCTTGGGACGATCCGCGAAAATCGGCCGCAGCCCAGCATCTTCACCCATGTGCATTCCTGTCGTTATGGAACAACGCCGGGACGGTATCGTTATCGCCTCGATTGTCCAGCCTCTCCGGCGATTGAAGGCCGATCAATCGAACGTCAGCGAGACGTGGGGTATGTCGCCCTCGATCGCGCCCTGCGGCGTGCGATATTCCGTCACCGGCACGCCCAGATCCCGCCCGATGTCGAGCGTTTCGCCGTTGCCGGCCGCCATCAGCATGCTGGTGGGCAACTGCCCTTTCGCCAGTTCCTTGCCGGCGACGCTGATCGTGACGACGGCGGGGCCGCCCGTCTTCTCGACGGCGAAGCGCATCTGCAGCTTCGTGGCGCCCTGGGGCAGCGCCTCTTCCGCCCGGACATGGCTGATTTCCTTGGGATCGGTAGAGCGAGCACCGACGAACATGGGGCGTCCCTGGTCGAGATAGAGGCTCCACCCGCCGAAGCGGCTGCCATAGGCCATGACCGCCCCCGACGCCGTCGCGGAGGCGAGCCGGAGATCGGCTTCCACGGTGAACGAACGCAGGATCGGAACCGGCGGCGTGGTGGAAGGGATGCTGACATCCTTGCCCCAGAAATCGAAGTGCTTGCGGCTCGGCCCGCGCATCACCGAAGCGCCTCGCGCCATGGCGAAGCGATGGTCAATCGGGAAGACGTTGTTCCGCTCCGCCTCCTGCCGCCACAGGGCCTGCATCTGCTGCAGCCGGGCCGGCTCCTTGGCGGAAAGATCGGTCGATTGGGAGAAGTCCCTGGTCAAGTCATAGAGCGTCCATTTGAGCTGGGGACGCGTGCCGCCCGGCGGCAGGTTTTCCCAGGCCATGCGGCCATCCTCGCCCGACAGGAACCAGCCGTCGTGATAGAGGCCGATCTTGCCGCCGACCTCGAAATATTGCGTGCGCGGCTTAGCCCCGTCGCAACGGGCCAGGCTTGGCAGCAGGCTCTGCCCGTCCATCGGCTTTTGCTTGGCGCCCAACACCATGTCCGGGGCCGGCAGCTTCGCCGCGTCGAGGATGGTCGGGGCCAGATCGTTGAGATGCGCGAACTGGCTGCAAACCGAGCCCGGCTGCGCGACATGGCCCGGCCACGACAGGATCATGCCGTTGCGGATGCCGCCGAGCATCGAGGCATATTGCTTGCTCCAGCGCAGCGGCGCGTTCATCGCCCAGGTCCAGCCGGCCGGATAGGTCGCATAGGTCAGCGGGCCGCCGAGGTTGTCGATATTGGCCTGCATCCAGGCTTCGTCCTCCTCGACGTCGTGCTTGCCCATGCCGCGCAGCTCGTTGATCGAGCCGTTGAGGCCGACTTCCGCCGCGGCGCCGTTATCGCCCAGGATCATGGCGACGACCGTGTTGTCGAGCTGGCCCATGCGTTGCAGCTCGTTCAGGACGCGGCCGATCTGTTCATCCTGGTAGACGAGCTGGGCGGCGGCGACTTCCATGGTTCGGGCGGCGAAGGCCTTTTGGGCGGGGGTCAGGCTGTTCCAGGCCGGGATTTCCGCGGGGCGCGGGGTCAGCTTGGTGCCCTTGGGAATGATTCCGGCAGCCAGCTGGCGACGGAACGACTCCTCGCGCACCGCGTCCCAGCCCTGATCGAACCTGCCCTTGAACCGCGCGATGTATTCGGGCGGGGCTTGGTGGGGCGCGTGGGTCGAGCCGGGCGCGAGGTACATCATGAAGGGCTTGTCCGGGGCGCCCGCCTTCTGGTTGTGGACCCAGCGGATCATGTCGTCCGCCAGCCGCGCGTCGAGCAGCCTGCCCTGGGCCGGATCGGAATCGACGCGGTGGATGCCGCGATAGAGGATCGGCGAATACTGATCGATGTCGCCCGTCACGAAGCCATAGAAATAGTCGAAGCCGAGCCCGGTCGGCCATGCATCGAACGGACCGGCCTCGCTCCGTTCGCCGGAGGGCAGGTTGTGGTGCTTGCCGAACATGGCGGTGCTGTAGCCGTTGAGCCGGAGCACCTGCGCGATCGTCGCCGTCTCGGGCAGGATGCGGCCGCCATAGCCGGGATAGGGCGAAGGCACGTCGCTCAGCCAGCCCACCCCGGCATTGTGATGGTTGCGCCCGGTCAGCAGCGCCGCGCGGCTGGGGGAGCAGATCGCCGTGGTGTTGAAGCGGTTGTAGCGCTGGCCCTGCCGCGCCAGGCGCTCGAAATTCGGGGTCGGCACCGGCCCGCCGAAGGCGCTCGACATGGCGAAGCCGACATCGTCGCTCATCATCAGGAAGACGTTGGGCGCCCCCTGCGGCGCCTGCACGGGACGGACGCTGCCGGGCCGGGCATCCTCGAGATTCTCCGCGATCTGCCCATCGAAGGGCGCGGCGGGCACCGGCAGGATCGTGCGATCCTGGGCCAGCGCCTGGCAGGAGATCACGACAAGGCTGGCGGCGGCCAGCAGGCTAGGCTTCTTCAAGGCTCTCTCCTTCAAATCCGGGGAATGGAGCGGCCAGCGCCGCGGCGGCCATGGCGACCGAACTGTCGAAAAGCGCGTGGGCATCGCGCGAGCCGGGCTTCGTCTCCCAATCGATGATCTGGAGCGCGGAGACGATGAGCCCCACCACGAGCCGCAGCCGCCGATGCACGCCGGGAACGGCACCAGGCGGCAGCAGGTCCGCCATGCGCAGGACGAGCCGCTCGGTTTCGGGAAAATCCGGCACCAGCAGGCCGCGCGCCGCGATCATGCCCGACCGCTCCAGCCCGGCGAGGAAGCGGGCGAAGCTGTGGCGGCCCTGCCCATCGACCTGCTCGTAGAGCGGCAGGGCGAAAACCCGGACCAGCGCGGCGAGATCGCCGGACGTCCCGGCCGCATCGGCCGCGTCTAGCAGTTCCCGCCGGCGGCGGTCGATGGCGGGCAGGCGATGGCGGCACACCGCCTCGATCAGGGCTTCCTTGCTGCCGAAATGATAGGCGACGACATTGGTGTTCGACGATTGGATGGCCGCGCCGATCTGGCGGGTCGAGACGCCTTCGACCCCGGCTTCCGCGAACAGCGATTCCGCAGCCTCGATCAAGGCGATGCGGGTCGCCTCCCTGCGCGGATCGTGCCGTTTTCGCGTACCCTCTCGCACCGATCCCCCCTCGTCGCCCGGTAAATTAAGGCGATTGAGTTATTTATTGTCAAGCGGATTTCACGGGGACAGCCTCCCTTTCATCGTCGCAGGCGAAAGGAACATACGGGGCGCGCAGACGTATGTTTTTATCCATGAAGGAGATCCCGATGCAGAGCCTTTGCCCGGAAGCCCCGTCGCGCCGACCCCTGCGCAGCGCCGTTCTTGCCAGCGCGGCGGCGTGCGGCCTGTTGCTGACGGCAGGCTGCAACAAGACCCCGGAAGCGCAGGATTCCCCCGATCTGGCCGCCACCGACGGCACCGAGATCGCCGCGAGCGACGTGCCGATGGCCGACGAGGTCACGGAGACGGTCCAGGTGGTGGAGGTGCCCGTCCCGGCCAACACGACCTCGGCCGAGGCCGCCCCGCTCGTCGAGGCCGCGGCGGTCGCGGCGGACATCACCCAGGCGAGCGATGTCGAGCGCGTGCCCTATGAGGACGGCTGGGCCTGGCGAAGGAACGGGCAGATCGTCCGCACCGCTTCGCGCGACGGCCGGCGGGTCTCCTATTTCCGCGCCGGCGAGGCCAGGCCGTTCCTGGTGCAGCAGGGCGACCGCGCCTATTCCTATGCGGGCGACCGCGTGCAGCGGGGCTATGACGGCCGGGGCCGGACGGTCCAGGTCGATCAGTCGCGCCGCCAGGAAGGGGAGCAGCTTGCCCGGCGGTCGAGCGAGGAGCGGCGGCAGGCGGCCAAGGCGGCCGACGAGCGGCCCGACCGGGTTCAGCGCGAACGGCCGGGACGCGGGGAAGCCTCCCCGACGCCGAAAGGCACCTCGAACGCCGACGAATGGCGCGGCGGAGCGAGAGACAGGCCGAGAGATGAGCGGGCGACGAAGGACGGAACCCCGCCGTCCGCGCAGCCCCGGCCGAGCGGCAATCCGCGCGCGGACAGGCCCGATGGCCGTGCCCGGGATCGGGACGATGCCGATCGGGAACGCCGCCCGGAGCGGACCAAGGCGGAGCCGTCTCCGGCCAGGCCGCAGCCGACCTCCAGCCCGGAACGACGCCGCGACCAGGGGCAATAATCGGCGGCCCCGCGGCGGCGGCTACCTGGCGAAGCTCCAGGGCTTGCTCAGCAGGACGGCGCAGTTGATCAGGCCGACGAGCGAGTAGGTCTGGGGATAGTTGCCCCACAGTTCGCCGGTCACGGGATCGATGTCTTCCGAGAGCAGGCCGGCGGGCGTGCGGCGGGAGAGCATCTCCTCGAACAGCGCGCGCGCGTCGGCGCTGGCGCCGGTGGCGTGGAGGGCTTCGATCAGCCAGAAGGTGCAGACGTTGAAGGCGGTCCGGGGCAGTCCGAAATCGTCCTCCGCCGCATAGCGCAGCATGTGACTGCCGCGCCTCAACCCGCTTCCGATCGCATCCAGGGTGGAAGAGAAGCGCGCGTCCCCCGGCTCCAGGAAGCGCAGGTCGAGCAGCTGGAGCAGGCTGGCATCGAGATCGTCGCCGTCGAAGGTGGCGGAAAGCCGTGCGGTGTCCTCGCGCCAGGCCGCCTGCTCGATCCGCGCGCGGATCGTGTCGGCGCGCCGCTGCCAGAACCGCCGGCGCTCCTCCAGCCCCAGCACCTGGGCGGCGCTGGCCAGCCGGTCGCAGGCCGCCCAGCACATGACCGCGGAATAGGTGTGGACGTGGGCGCGGGTGCGCAGTTCCCACAGGCCGGCGTCGGGCTGGTCGTAGACCGCCCAGGCCTGTTCCCCGACCGGCTCCAGCGCGCGGAAATCCTCGATCCCCGCCGTGCGGTAGAGCCGCTGATCGAAGAAGGCCTGGGCGTTGGAAAGGATGATCTGGCCATAGGCATCGTGCTGGACCTGGCGATAGGCGTCATTGCCGACGCGCACCGGCCCCATGCCGCGATAGCCGTTGAGGTGCGGGGCGACGCTTTCCTCCAGCCGCGCCTCTCCGCCGACGCCGTAGAGCGGCTGGATATGCCCGCCCTTGGCATTGTCGACCACGTTGCGCAGGTATTCGAGATAGGATTCCAGCACGTCGAGCGCGCCCAGCCGATTGAGCGCCTGGACCGTGAAGTAGGCATCGCGAATCCAGCAATAGCGATAGTCCCAGTTACGCCCGGAATCCGCATGTTCGGGGATCGAGGTGGTCAGCGCGGCGACGATCGCGCCGCTTTCCTCATGCTGGCAAAGCTTCAGGGTGATCGCCGCGCGGATCACGGCGTCCTGCCATTCCAGGGGGGTGGCGAGGCCTCGCACCCAATGCCGCCATTCCTCGATGGTGCGCTGGAGCATGGTCTCCAGGCCGAAGCGCAGGTCGTCGGCATAGCTTTCGTCGGGGCCGAGGAAGAAATGCAGCGGCCGCTCGACCCGGAACATGCGCTCGTCCTCGATCGCCTCGGGCGAGGCGGTCGTGGTCAGCCGCAGGGTCAGGTCGGCCAAAAGGAAGCGGATATGGTTGGAGCCGCGCGTACGCGGCGGCCCTTCCGCACCCCAGTTGATCGACGGCCGCAGGCGGACCCGGATGCGCGGGCTGCCCGCCAGGGGGCGGACGATCCGCGCGAAGGCGACCGGCCGGTACATCCGGCCGTTGAGGCGATAACGGGGGCAGAAATCCACCACCTCGATCGCATTGCCGTGCCGGTCGGTATGGCGCGTGACCAGGATCGGGGTGTTGCGCAGGTAGTGCTGCTCGGTTCGCTCGCAGTCCTCCAGGTCGATCTCCCAGAAGCCGCGCGCGCCCTCGCCCGCCGGGGGCGCGTCATCGAGCAGCGAGGAGAACAGCGGATCGCCGTCGACGCGCGGGGCGCAGCCCCAGACGAAGCGCCCGGCGCGGTCCACCAGCGCGGAAACCTGGCAATTGCCGATCGGCCAGAGGTCGAGGGTCGCAGTCATGCCGCGCCCTCCAGCCAGGCGCGCACGGCGGCGGGGCCCGGCAGGTGGTAGGCCGCCACGGTCGGGCGAAGCGGCCCGACCAGGATGCCGGCCCCGCCCAGTTCCCGCGCGGCGGCGAAGCCCGCTTCGTCGGTCACGTCGTCGCCCAGGAACAGCGGGCGGCTATCGGCCATCGGCGCGCGCTCCATCAGGCCCCGCACCGGCACCCCCTTGTCGCTGCCGCGCGGGCGCACTTCGGCCACCATCTTGCCTATCTGGACCTGCAGCCCGAACCGCGCGGCCAGCTCCGCCGCGAGCGCGCGGGCGGCCTCCTCCGCCTCGGGGGCCTGACGATAGTGCAGCGCCACGCCAAAGCTCTTCTCCTCCACCAGGGTGCCGGGATAGCCCTGGGCGAAGGCCCGCATCGCCTGCGCGACGCTTTCCAGCTCGGGCGGCGGCATGGGAT
>CAZFPW010000006.1:19398-24323 GCA_964520765.1 uncultured Novosphingobium sp. | reverse complement strand
TCGATGGAGCGCATCCGGTCGAGGATGCCCTTGGTATAGTCGAACCGCTCGATGCCGACGGCCAGCTTGGCGTCGGGCGGCAGGTCCAGCGCCTCGCGCACGGCGGCCCGGCATTCCGCCACCGGCTTCTGGCCCGCCAGCCCCTTGGGCGGCCATTCGATCGAGATGGGATAGGGCCGCACCATCGTCTCTTGGCCGGCCAGCATCACGGTCGCGTGCTCGCGGTCGATGCGGCTCTCCACGAAGCGGTCGACCGTCTCCAGGAAGTTGTTGCAGTGGAACTGGGTGTGGAAGCCCAGGATGGAGCTGCCGAGCAGGCCTTCGAGGATCTCCTCCTTCCACGGGCAGATGCCGAAGGTCTCGGCGTTCGGCCAGGGGATGTGCCAGAAGGTGATGATCGTCGCATTGGGCAGCCGCTCGCGGATCATGCGCGGCGCCAGGGCGAAGTGATAGTCCTGCACCAGCACGATCGGATCGTCGGTGCGGGCCTCCTGCGCCACGGCATCGGCGAAGCGCTCGTTGATCTGCCGGTAGCATTCCCAGTCGCCGACCCGGAAGACCGGCCGCACGAAGGCGATATGGCACAGCGGCCAGAGGCCCTCGTTCGCCAGGCCATAATAATATCCGTCCTGCTCCTCCTCGGTGATCCAGAGCCGGCGCAGGGTGTAGGAGGGATCGTCCGGCGGCACGGGCAGGTGGTCGTTGCGATCCACCGTCTCGCGGTCAGCCGATCCGCTGCCGTGCGCGATCCAGGTGCCGCGGCAGGCCCGCATGACCGGCTCCAGCGCGGAGACGACGCCGCTGGCCGGGGTCTGGAGCGTGATGCCCTCCGGCGTGTGGTTGTGGATATAGGGCTCGCGGTTGGCGACCACGATCACCTCGGCCTGGGGCAGCGCCTCGGCCAGCAGGTTCTCCAGCGATGCCGGGGTCCATTCCACCTCCGGCGCCTCGGTGGGCGCGCGGCCGGCGTCGAGATCGCGCAGCAGCTTCTGGATCTCCAGCGTCAGGGCCGATCGCTCGCCGGCCGGCGCGGCCACGGCGCGTCCGGCGCGGATGTCCTCCACGGCGCGGCGCAGCGCCTCCATCCAGCCGCGCAGGAAAGCCAGCATCACCAGGATGGCCGCGACCATGGCGGCGATGCCCGCCCCCGCCAGCGCGGCTACGACATAGGTCTGCACCCGGCCCGACCGGGCGTCGATATAGCTGAGGTCGTGCAGGACGACGAGGTACTCGCCGCCCTCCGGCGTCGCGAGCGGAAAGGCGCCGACCGAAATGCGGCGGCCGTCGCTGCGCATGCTCGAAAAGCTCTCCGCATCGGAGCGCGCGATCCGCAGGCAGGAAAACGCGGGCGGAACCGACCCGGCCAGGAAGCGGAGCCGGCCCTGCCCGTCGCAGATGCCCGCCGCCAGGATGCGCCGGTTGCTGGTGACGCCTTCGAGCACGTTCGCCACGCGCTGGTCGTCCCCCGCCGCCCGCGCGCGCAGGAGCGACGCCTGGATGGAATCGTAGACGAGGTGAGAGCGGGCCTCCACCTCGCCGCGGGACCACTGGTCCACCAGGGTCCGGGAATAGGGGGCCGCGACGAGCGTCAGCACCACCAGCAATGCGAGGAGGCCGAGCCCCAGACGATAGGGAGAATGCCTCAATTTTTCAGCGAGCAAGCGACTGCGCAAGCCGGTTCCACTTGGTTGTTTACGGGGAGCCACCCTGTTTTGGCCCGAGCGGGCCGAGCACAAACGGGATGCGGCAGACCGTGGCAGGGCAACCGCCAACCGAGCCGTTTTGCGAACATTCGGAGAACCCGGCCTCCTTCACTCCCGGCTGGCGCGTCCCGTCAGGAAGATGGCTCCGGCCCCCAGCAGGGTCACCGCGGCGGCCAGCACGACGAACAGGCTGTAGGCGTCCGTCGCCCGCAGCGTGACGCTCAGCAGGACGGCGCCCAGGGCCGAAGCCAGGCTCACCATCGCCATGACCAGGCCCAGCGCCAGGCCATAGTCGGCCAGCCCGACGTGCTTCGCGGTCAGGAAGGCGGCGACGTCGCCCTCCGCGCCCTGCGCCGCGCCGATCGCCAGGACGCAGAGCGCCAGGAACCAGGCGGGATCGAGCCCGCTGGCCAGCCCCAGGAACCCCGCCGCCGGCAGGGCGACGCCAAGGGCCGAAACGATATGGGCGGGCGCCCGGTCCAACAGGATGCCGCAAGCGAACCGCCCCGCCAGCATGCCGAGCGGATAGAGCGAAAGCAGCCATATGGCGTCCAGCGGCGACGCCCCTTCCCCTTGCAGCACCAGGCTGAGCTGCGACGAGGCGACGACCTGGGGAAGGTTGATGAGGAACATGCCCAGGACAAGCAGGCGGAACGCGGGCCGCCGGAACACCAGTCGCAAGCTCGCGGCGACGCCCGGCGCGGCCACGGGCTCGGGCCCAGCGCCGGGCCCGGAGTCGGCCGTGGCGACGAGCGCCGCGTCCGATCGCCCCTTCGGCCCAGCCTCGCGGGCACGCGCGGGCGGGATCAGGATCAGCACGAGGATGCCGCACGAAGCGGTGATGCCCGCCAGCGCCCAGTATCCCGCGCGCCAGCCCTCGGCATCGATGAGCATGCCCAGCAGCGGCAGGACCGTGGCCGACATCAGCGGCGGCCCGGTCATCACGATCGACAGCCCGATCCCCCGCGCCAGGGTCAGGTTCTGGACGATGACGCGCGTATAGATCGAGGCGGAGGTCAGGCTTCCCGCCACCAGGTGGACCAGGTAGATTCCGAAGAACTCCCCGATCCCTCCCCCCATCATGGCGAAGCCGCAATAGGTGGCGGTCAGCGCCGCGATCCCCAGCCCGGCGACCTTGCGAACGCTAAACCGATCGACCAGCCGCCCGGCCAGCGGCAGGCAGAAGACCAGGACGAACCCCAGCGTGCCGAGCAGGGCATAGTCCTCCTTCGCCCAACCGAACTGCGCGATCAGGTAGGGGCCGAACAGGCTCTGCGTATAGGAGCCGAGGGCCAGGCCGGTGCCGATGCCGAGCGCGCTGGAAACCAGGACCTTCCACTTCGCGGCGATTTCATGGACATAGCCCACACGCCCCGGCGAGCTGATTTCGCCGGCCTTCGGTTCGCTCACAAACACCCCTTCCCCAAGATGCCGATCGACATCGGGCCGGATCGGGCTTGCCGCGTCGTCCCGGCCAGGATGCATCAGCGGATCGTTCCGGTCCAGCGCGACGGGAGCATCAGTCCAGGCGGATGTCGCGCGGCCGGCTGACGTTGTGGACGATCAACGCGTCGAACAGCTTGATGACGTTGGCGACCGGATAGTCGTCCGGCTGGTGCATCCACCAGGTCAGCAGTTCGATGATCCCGCCCGTGACGAAGCCGGGGGCGAGGTCGCTCGGCAGCCAGGGATTGCTGGGCGGGCGGGAAGCGCCGATCTCCTTCGCCACCCGCATGAATTCGCTGCGCATGACCCCGCTCGCGCCGCCCGTCAGCAAGGTCCGCCACAAGCGGCGGTGCGCCTGGACATAGGTGCACAGCGGCTCGCCCGAACCGGAGCCTCCGTTCTCCAGCGCCGCCCGGCCGAGCGACAGCACCGCGCGCACCTCGCGCGCGGCGATATCCTCCAGCAGCTCCTCCTTGCGGGCGAACCGGCGGAAGAAAGTGGGATAGCTCACCCCCGCCGCATCCGTGATGTTGCGGATCGTGATCTCCTCGATCGGCTTCACCTCGATCAGTTGGAGCAAGGCCGCGCGCAGCGCATCGATCGAGCGCTGCGCCCGCGGGTCATCGGGCCGCCGGGGGGCGTTAACTCTCGGCCTGGCCAAACTCTTTCCTCCGGGGCACCTTCACGCCGGCCTTGTAGCGGCGGTTCGCCCGACAAATCCAGAGGCGCTAAAATCGCTTCCTTCCGGCTTGTCATTTCGCCAATAGTGTTACATCAAAAAACTCTAAACGCTGCCGACGCTCCACGAGACTGCCACCCATGAAACCGTCAAGCTGGTCTGCCCGCGACATTCCCGATCAAGCCGGAAGGACCGCCCTGGTGACGGGCACGGGCGGCCTGGGCTTCGAGGCCGCGCGGCAGCTCGTCGGGGCCGGGGCCCAGGTGATCCTGGCGGGACGGAACGCCGCCAAGGGGCAGGCGGCGGTGGCCGCGCTCAATGCCGCTGGGCAACGCGGGCAGGCCCGGTTCGAATTGCTCGACCTGGCCGCGCTCTCCTCCATCGCCGCCCTGGCCGAACGGCTGCACGACCGCGGCGAGGCGATCGACGTCTTGCTCAACAATGCCGGCGTCATGTCCCCGCCCCAGCGGCAGGAGACGGCCGACGGCTTCGAACTGCAATTCGGCGTCAACCACCTTGGCCACTTCGCCCTGACCGCGCGGCTCATGCCGCTTCTGCGCAAGGCGCGGGGCGCGCGCGTGGTGAACGTCACCAGCCTGGCCCACCGTTTCGCGAAGCTCGACTTCGCCGATCTCCAGAGCACGGCAAAGTACAAGCCCGGCGTCGCCTATTGCCGTTCCAAGCTGGCCCAGGCGCTCTTCTCCGTCGAGCTGCAACGGCGCAGCGAAGCGAACGGCTGGGGCATCGCCAGCATCGCCGTCCATCCGGGCTATGCCGCCACCGAGCTGTTCCAGAACCAGACCGGAAAGCCCTCTCTCGGCAGCTGGATCAGCACCAAGGTCATCGCCCGGCTGATCGGGCAGGAGGCCGCCGGCGGCGCCCTGCCCAGCCTCCTGGCGGCGACCGCGCCGGAGGCCGAGGGCGGCCAGCTCTACGGGCCCGGCGGGTTCCTGGAGATGCGCGGCGCGCCGGAGCGATGCTCCTTCGCGGCACCGGTCCACGACCGGGAAACCGCCAGCCGCCTGTGGACCCTTTCCGAAGACCTTACGGGCACCGCCTTCGCGTAAACGGCGCGGCGCACCTGTCGGCAATCGCCA